>NZ_JBPAOH010000216.1:0-9069 GCF_050875635.1 Tolypothrix sp. VBCCA 56010 | reverse complement strand
ATCGCTAACCAAAAAACACGTTAAAAACTAGATTGCGCCTAAAGGCGCTACGCATTCATCCCACGGCTAAAAGCCGATGGGCTTTCTGCTTTCAATTTTGTAATAGTCGATGAAATTTTTCATTTCAATCGCTTCTGCTACCGTCATCTCCTCTCCTGCAACTGTCACGCGAGTAGAAGCATTAGAAACGACGATCGCTCTTTTAATCGGTCGTGTTCTGTCAAGCAATGCTTGAACTCTTTGCACAAGTGCCTTAGCATTGACTTCATACTCCTCTCTGGATTTAAAGCCAGTAGGAACTTTGCCGACTTCCACAACAGCTATCAAAGTATTGTTTTCTAAAGCCGCTCTCGCCGATTCGATGCGCTTTTGCAGCAGCGTCAATTCTGCCAGAGCATCAGTAACAGTTATTACAGTCATATTACACTCCTCAATCGACTATACAAATTTGGCATAGCCGCACGCAGATGGCGAGATTCTGGGGCTGGTGACAGGAGTTGAAGGGTGCAACCTACTGATTACAAGTCAGTTGCTCTTCCAGATTGAGCTACACCAGCACTAACTTTGGTGGCGGGGGCAGGAATTGAACCTGCTAAAAAGAGGCTTATGAGACCTCCAAGCCTACCGTGGCTACTTCACCCGCATCGCACCAATACCCCTGACTGGACTTGAACCAGTAAACATCTAAGTTCTAAGCTTAGAGCCTCTTCCAATTGGGCTACAGGGGCTTAATAGATACCTCCAGTCAGATTTGAACCGACACGTAACTGCGTTCTGAACACAGCGCCTCTACCGTTGGGCTATGGAGGTATAATTAATACTCCCGACCAGATTTGAACTGGTACTAATCAGGCTCTCAACCTGACACCTCTGCCAGTTGGGTTACGGGAGTAAAGCGATCGGGATGGCAGGATTTGAACCTGCGACCTTCGGCTCCCAAAGCCGCCGCGCTACCAAGTTGCGCCACATCCCGTTAATACTCCTGGTGGGACTCGAACCCACATTTAAAAAACAAATTTTAAGTTTGCCGCGTATACCAATTCCGCCACAGGAGCAAGTTTTAATAGTCCTGGTGGGATTTGAACCCACAACCTACCATTTTTGAGATGGTCGCCTCGTTCCAGTTGGGCTACAGGACTATAAATTTGCTGTTCTATAAAAGCATTAGAGCAGAAACTGGGGAGGCAGGACTCGAACCCGCATTTTGCCGCTTTCAAAGAGCGGTGCCATACCGTTAGGCGACTCCCCAATAAATGCCAGGACAGGATTTGAACCTGTAACTTCATCGTTCAGAGCGATGCGACTTGCCAATTCGTCCACCCGGCAATGAAATAAATGGCTGCCCTGGTAGGTATCGAACCTACGACCGTTCGCTTAACAGGCGACTGCTCTACCACTGAGCTACAAGGCAACGAAGTCCCCCAGGTCGGAATCGAACCGACGACCTTCTGTTCTTCTCCTATCGGAGACGCTACGCGAACAGACAGACGCTACTACCAACTGAGCTACCGGGGGATATAGAAGGAGAGATAAGTTTTATCTAGTGGACTGGTTTAATTCAACACTAATCAGCCACTACTTCATCTCTCCCATGTAAGGCGATCGCGGAAGGAATCGAACCTTCACTCTTGAGTTTCGTAGACTCAAATGTTATCCAGTTACACCACGCGACCAAAGCGGAGAAGACAGGATTTGAACCTGCGACGGGTTTTAAACACCCGTTTCCCCTTAGCAGGAGGACGCTTTTAGCCACTCAGCCACTTCTCCTCAGTGGGTCGGGCAGGAATTGAACCTGCAACCAATAAAGGACGCTTTTACAGAGCGCTGCCCGCACCAATAGGCGAGCCGACCCAAATTTTATAGTGCCGACGGGATTTGAACCCGCAATCCCCAGATTGAAAGCCTGGTGGCTTAACCATTTGCCCACGACACCATATTTAAGAAGTAAAACGCAGGGACTAGGATTTGAACCCAGAACAACGCTTTTGGAGAGCGCGGTGTTGCCGTTACACCATCCCTGCATGAGTAGCAGCGGCGGGATTTGCACCCGCATCAACCAAGGTATGAGCTTGGGGCTTTGCGTTAAGCTACACTGCGACACAAAGGCTGAGGTGAGATTTGAACTCACGATATCGGTTTTGCAGACCAACGCCTTCAACCACTTGGCTACTCAGCCATTTGCAAGTCCCGACGGGATTTGCACCCGCAATCTTCAGCTTGAGAAACTGATGGCTTAAACTATTCGCCTACAGGACTTCAACCAGGGTGACGGGACTTGTTCGCGAAGCGTTCTCGAAGAGTACCCGCAACATTTCCGCAGACAACGGAACGCTCTAGCCAATTGAGCTACACCCCGATATTTTTGAAATCTGTACCTAAACTTTTAGACTTTTAGGCACAGATTTTTGGTGAATTTGCCCATTTCATATTTAGTTTTCAAGGTTCAGAAAAATTACTTTTAACTGTTAGCAAAACAACCGACGCTCTAAGTAATAAACCCGTTGTGTATTACGCATGTATTCGGTGGTTTTGTTCTTTGCATGAGAACTTTTGTGATTTCTTCCTTCTACTTCAGATAATTTGGAAGTAGGAGGAGCTTTATTTGCTGGGGATTGTGGTTTATCCCAGCTTTTGGGCACTATTTGGATGTAAAACATAGTTTTTAATTTTTGGTTCGTTTGTCTTTTCCTTCACTACAAGTATACTACATAAATACTACAAAGGATGTCAAGGGGTTTGGGAAAGTTTTTTTGAAATTGTCTAAAACTACTTCTGTGCTTAGGTTTTAACTCAATAACTTGTTTGTTCGCTCAAACTACAACTTGTGCTAATCGTGAAATTCTGGAAATTTAACTTAATAGACAATCATCTCAAACGACAAAACATATTTAGTGTGATCGCACTGATTTGACTGCAAACCAACTTTGTAACTGTCTGTAGTATTGCTTTATGCACTTTTTTATACTGGAAAAAAATAGCCAAACGCCAACAAATCAGCAACGCCGATTTTAAAGGCAAGGCTAACTTGTAACACCCTTACTACAAATGAAGTTATAAAAGGTGAGCATTTCTACTCACCTCAAAAGTCATTTCATTCGCTCACGACGGAGGCGCTTTTTTGCGCCTCTTGCCAGAGTTTGTGTACAAAAAATTCAGTGCGTGAAGCGAAGCTATCGCCGTTAGGCGAATCGCTCATCGTCGTGACAAACACACCCTCAGCATCCTCGGAACCATTTGATATCCAAGAACCGCGCAGAGTAACTTCTAAATACTCGGCATCACAAACTGACAACGCCATAATTTCTTTGTCATCGCCTTTTATCTCAGCTTTTAACACCTCAGCTTTTAGCGCTTCTACTCCTGGTAAATTAACAGGAAGCAAAAAGGAAGCGGTACTCGGTTCTACGCACAGACATTGCCCAACTCGCAGTGCCAAAATCACTCGCCCTTGCACCCATTGCTCCAAAGACTGAGTTAGACACTCTAAGTAAAAACTTTCTTCAGTGTAAGTTAATTTCAACATTCCTTATGCTCTCCTGTTATTCCAGGTTTGCTTGTTCCGAACGCCAGAACTGTTCGGCGAAAGATATAGCCGGATGAACTGGTGCTTTTGGCTTGGTACGCAGTTGCATACCAGTTTCAAACAGAGTGCGATCGCCTTTACGGGAGTTACATTTTTCACAAGCTGTGACTACGTTATCCCAACTATGCAAACCGCCTTTAGATCGCGGAATCACATGATCCAGCGTTAGATGTTTGCTGCTACCGCAATATTGGCAACTGTGATGGTCTCGTCGCAACACTTCCCGTCGATTTACCGGCGGAATTTTCCACACGCGCTCACTAGAAGCGATTTTCAAGCGAATGTGTTTTGGTACATAAAGTACCAAGCTGGGTGAGTGGACTTGCCATCCGTTTTCGGCGATAAAGTCGAGCGGTTCGGCTTTATTTGTTACTAACAGCACGATCGCCCGCTTGATATTTACCCGACACAGTGGCAAGTAGTTTTGCGAAAAAACCACCACGGATTGCTCTAACACTTGCATTGCGCTCGTCACAGCTTGACTCCTTATTAAAAAACCCCCGCTTCTTTTTTTTCTGAAGCGGGGGTTGGAAATTGACCGGAAAGTGTTCTGGTCTTATATCGGTACAGCATCTTGGTATCTGTACCTCCCGCTTGCTTGGTTTGGTTTTAGTGCTGCATTCAGCCCACTAATTCTCTGAAATCTAAAATCATGATTACCCTCTGTGATTTGCCCGTAATTATGGACTTCGTCACCCATAAATAAATACTCCACTCCCGCACTGGCTGATTCCCAACTAAATCGGCAGTTGGCAGCACGCGAAGAAGTAGAGTTTGGGTAAACGGATTTCACAGAAAATTTCACCTATTGAACATTCCTTTAAACATACTACACTTGTATTACTATCCTGTCCATACCTATAAGGAGAAAAAGTGATGCATACGATCGCTCGCACGCCAACCACCGACATGGAAGTTACCAGCATCCGTCTGGAGCGCGAACTAAAAGATAAACTCAAAGAATTAGCTGGCAGCCAGGGATATCAGGCATTGATCCGAGATATACTCTGGAATTATGTCCAGCAAAAATCAGGTGAGTGGAAACCCCGATTTTCGCGATCTGATATTCGAGCCAGCATAGCCGCAACAGCTCAACAAGAAGAACGCTGCGTACTCACAGGTCAATTAATTCAACCCCAACAACCAATGTTGTTAGGACTGACGAGGAATGGCGATATGGTTCCTCTTTGTGTCGAAAGTTTGGTTGGATAACTCTCGTTTCAAGTAAATACAGCCCAGTTACTCATGTATGTTTGCTGGTAACTGGGCTATACTATAATTAATTTTTATTAAGAAAATAAATAAATTTCATAAAATCCAAATATTTGTGACCAATTTGGTTAGGACTTACGCACTCATGTCGTCGTCAAAGCTTGAATTTACGTAGGGGCAATTCATGAATTGCCCCTACAAGACTTTAGTGGGTGCGTAAGTCCTATTGGCGACAAAAAAATGGTGAGTCCACTCTCAGGTTGCCTGTACCAAAGCCTGCCGCGTGCTGCTTTGTTAAGAGCGCCATCGCGGACTTTTTGTTCTATTCGTAGTGGCAAGGAGCGCGTTGGGGGAGACTTAACAGATGGCAACCACCACCACTATCGGTAAATGATTGTCCCCAAGAAAATTTTGAAGAGCAAAACTTTACAACTTCTTTACTATCTGCCTAAGTAACCCGTAAAAACTATGCCTCAGTTTTCCTTGAATCAGATTCTACTTTTGATTTTAAAAAAGAATAGTCGCGCACTTAGGTAAACATAAGTTGAAATAAATATTACGAAGCGCGAAAAAACGCCTCAGTGTTAACCCGGAAGAGATTTACGTAGTTTCTGCCTAAATTCTAGAGAAATTACTGTTTATGTATACTTACAGACAGGATATTCTAAATCCAAGTTAGTAAATTAACTCAATACATAAAAGCCAGAAATTAACTGGTTTCCGAGTTTTACTCTATAATTGGTATTTTTGAAACTAAGTATACATTTATTTAATATACCAGTGATTTGGTCATCTGAAATAGAAAGGGGCTATAACAGGTGAAAGAAAGTTTTGATCTTTGAAGATAAGCGAATCATCAGGTGCAGCTACAGAACACTCATGTAAAAGAAATGCCAGGAGGTAAGGTAAAAAGAGGATGGGGTCATTATCAAACAGTGTGCCAGGAATGAAAAAAACTTTATCATCGCCAGTACTGCGCCAAGATGAAGTAGATCGACAACAATACCCAGTCAAGCTGATGCAGCATCAGGAAGAACATGTACACCAGTTGACACGTCATATTCATCAAATTATCGCCAAGAGCTTGGCTCCAGCAACGATGCTGCAAGAGATTGCCCAACTGCTAGGAACCGCGTTCCAAGTTGATTCTTGCTGCTTAGTTCCAGTAACAAGTGAAAAATTTGATCGGGCAATTACTGCTAATTGGTGTGCGTCGAAGTATTTAGGCTTGCCGCATCCAGATGAGATATTCTCAACCGAACAGGTGGAATGTGCTTGTGAACCAACGATTGAAGACATTTCGACGATTAAAAACAGTTTGGAAACAGGATATCAATATTTACCGTTACCGATTAAAGCGGTTTTGGCAATTCCCACACGCTTTGGTGGCAAAAATAACGGGGTGATAAGTCTGATACAGTTTCATCCCTATGATTGGAGTGAGTCAGAAAAACAACTGCTAAAAGCCGTAGAATCGTCTTGCGCGATCGCTTTTTCCCAAGTAGCACAAGCACAGGTAATTGCTTCTCAAGAAAAATATATAGCTAAGAGCGCCCAGCATCAAAACTTGATCGCGCAATTGACAATACTCAGTCGCAGCAACCTGGAGTTAAATCAAATGCTTCAGTTAGCGATCGCCTCGACAGCAGAATGTCTTCAAGCAGATCGCGGTATGCTCATACTGCTAAAATATACAGATCCGCTATTTAGGACTCAACCGAAAAAACAAATTCCCAAAGCAAAAGCAACTGTTGTTGCTGAATGGTCTAGAGACGAAAGTCAAAGCACCACTCAACTAGAAACTTTGGATAAGTCTTTCTCTGTTTCCGAGTGTGGTTTATGCCAGCGCGTCTTCACATCAGGAAAAGCAGTAATTATAAATGAAAATATAGACCAAAACAGTATTTCAATTGCTGGGGTGTTTGCTTTAGATATACTGCCTGCGGTGCTATTAGTACCTTTAGAGAATCAAGGCAAAGTTATAGGATTTTTAGTGCTTCAGCAAGCAGTGCCTCGCAATTGGGATTTTGCAGAATTAAATATGATGGAAATGCTTTGCGCTCAAATGAGCAATGCCATAATTCAATCACAGACACTGCGACAAGTACAGATGTTGGTAGACGAGCGCACCGCAAAACTACAAAGTAGTCTAGAATTGCAGGCAAAACTGCACGAAAGAACTCGGCAATATGTTGAGCAGCTGCGGGAACTTAACGAACTCAAAGATGAATTTTTGAGCAACATGAGCGATCGCTTGCGTTACCCCCTGACGAATATGCTGATGTCAATCCGCAATTTACGTCTACCAGGAATAGCACCAGAGCGTCAAGCTAAGTATGTGGATATCTTAGAAAGCGAGTGTACTAAAGAAATCAACTTGATTAATGACTTGTTGACGCTTCAAAGGCTTGATTCTCATCATGAGCGCCCACAATATGAAAACATCGATTTAAATACAAAAATTCAAGATATAGCAGCATCTTTTGAGCAAAAACTCGCTCTTAAGGGATTAAGTATTTCCCTGAATTTACCTACAGAATCACTAACTCTACAAACCGAAGTAGAAAGTTTTAACCGCATTCTCCAGGAGTTGTTTACGAATGCGAGTAAATACTCAGAACGCGATTCTGTGGTTCAATTGCAAGTCTATCACCAAGTTGAAGAACAAATCGATCAAGTTATTATTAAAATAACTAACACCGGACTTGGTATCTCTGATGAAGATGCGACTTACATATTTGACAGATTCCGTCGCGGAAGAGGAGGAAGATGGACTCCAGGTACAGGCTTGGGACTTGCTTTAGTCAAGTCTTTAGTGCAGCATTTAAATGGAGCGATCGCTGTTGAGAGTACTTCAATTGAGGACTCTAACTTGAGCAGAATTTGCTTCACCCTAACTCTGCCCCAATTTTCTGAATAAAGCAAACCATTTAAAAGTGACTGAGCAATACAATACAACAGAGGACTTTGATTTGAATGCTAGTGACGACACCAACCTAGAAGAAAATTTGACAACCGATGTGGAAGTCCAAATTGAGAAAATAGCAGAGCGAAAGCGACAAATCACTGCTAAAATCCAAATTCCCCAATCAGTTGAACACGTTTGGAAAGTCCTGACAGATTACGAGGCTTTAGCTGAATTCATTCCTAACCTTGCCAAAAGTCGTCGATTAGCGCATCCTACCGGCGGTATTCGGCTAGAGCAAGTAGGCTCGCAGCGCTTATTAAATTTTAACTTTTGTGCGCGTGTAGTTCTCGATTTGGAAGAATGCTTTCTCAAAGCAATTAATTTCCAAATGGTAGAGGGAGATTTTAAAGACTACTCTGGTAGCTGGTATTTAGAACCTTACTGCGTTGGTGAAGATGTGGGAACTAATGTTTGCTACACAGTCAATATTTGGCCTAAACTTGTTATGCCAGTCACAGTGATTGAGCGTCGGTTAAAAAATGACCTACAGTTAAATCTGCTAGCGATTCGCCAGCGCGTACAGGAGTTAGCTACTTAGTTGCTACCACCGAAGGCTGGGGGAAGATATCCAATTGTTTGTATCTGAAAAATTTTTCGATTTTTTATACATTATAGCTTACGCAATTAGCGCATAATTTTACGTTCGTAGTAAGCACGGAGAGTGCTTACTACGAAATAGATACCTTTCCAGCTTGACGACTCCAAAGAACTTTACAGTTTCTTTAAATTAAATGCGCAATATTGACGGATGACTAAAACCAAAAGGAAAACGCAAATTGAACCCCCGTAACTTTAACTCAATCTTAATTGATGATGGAACCAATACAGCAACCACTACCCGATTTGAAATCGCTGAAATGGACTGGCAATAAAATACCACAACAACCTAGCCAGATATCAATTGATCCCATCAAATTTAAGCAGCTACTAGGTTTAGTTTACGGTGACAGTGCGATCGCCCTTCGTTTACGTCAAGCAACAGCAAAAACTACACCCAGGTAAAACAAGCTGTTGGTATCTGGAGAAAACGATCCAGGATGTCAAGCGCGATCGCAACTCTTGAAGCATGTGGTCATGCGATCGCATGACCATTGGGACAAATGGTCAACACAGTAGAGACGTTCCGATGGAACGTCTCTACTACCGTCGGACGTCTTTACTAGCCTCGGAACGTTTCTACTGCTAAAAAACTATTTATTCGTTATAGCTTGGTAGTTAAATTTGACAATGTTTTTCTCGTCAATATAACTAGGTGGCTTTGGGTAACCAGTAAACTTTTTTGGGTCTAATTTGTAGACCTCCATAG
>NZ_JBPAOH010000215.1:0-9478 GCF_050875635.1 Tolypothrix sp. VBCCA 56010 | reverse complement strand
AACTTCTATCTCCTAAAACCCCGGTTATAATACCTGGAACATGCTTATTTACTGCTGTCCATAACCAAATTTTGTTTTTTTTGACCAATAAAAGTTTCTAATTCATCTACCTGAGTTATTTCCGGAATTTCATCAGAATTTGGAGCGTTTGGCAAGGTCTTCCCAATCGTTTTAACCCAATTAATTATTGTTGTATGGTGTACTTTTTTCACTCTTTCTATTGGACGGAAGCCAGAGCCATTCACGTACATTTCTAAGCACTAACGTTTAATTTCTTCCGAGTATCCTTGCGGCTCATAAGAATCAATAAATTGACGACCGCATTTGACACAAATGTAATTTTGTTTACGATATTTTTTGCCATTCTTGCGGATATGAGTTGATGCACACCTTGGACATTGCATAGCGATCGCTTGAATTCATACTTCAATTATGCAACGCCAAATTCCCACTATTGCGGATAGGGCATGGCAATGTCTTGCTAAATATGCACTCTTATCCCGCGCACGAAGCCATATTCCACGCAAAGATCTATGGGTTTAGACCGGGACGTTCAGCACATGATGCTCAAAAGATTCTGCAAATAAACCTAAGATCCAGCGCAAACGGAATCAATAAAAGAGTTATAGAACTCGATATTGAGAAATGTTTCGATAGGATTAGCCATACCACAATAATGGAAAACCTTATCGCCCCGTCATGCATTAAATCCGGAAAGTGACAGAAGAGGGGTATGTTCGGCGATCGCGCCTATCGCACTGCAATCGCACCCATCAAAAAGCCGCCCATCGCCTCGTAAGTTTTGGTTCTGTTTTTAGTTTTTAAGTGTTAGAAAACTCGAAGGGCGATCGCGCTTAATTGCTGCATCTTCTGCGGGTCGCCTAGAAGAAGGTTAGGCAGAATATGTAAGTAAAATGCAGCTGTGTGAGTCGCAGCGATTCTGTCAACGTCCGGGCTGCGATCCTCGATAAAGTCAATCAAGTTACGTAGTGAGCGTTACCGCTAGCTCAGATGCTGCGGCTAGTTCGTTAATTTGGGCAGCTTCAATTATTTGGGCAGCTGAGGTAAGTATGCTTCTTCTTCAGGTTCGTTTCATAAATTTTGTTTATAAAGTGGCACTACAAGAAGTGCGATCGCAGTGCGAGAGGCGATCGCACCCATCAAAAAGCCGTCCCTACCGCAAGAAGGCGACGGCTTTATTCAGATTGTTTGGTGTGAACTGTGGGCGCTACAGGGCGGCCCAGTAGTGGCATTTTCAAAACACGCCCTTAATGCTTCGTAGTGTAAGCGTGTAAGGAAGCGCAAATATATATGAGTCAATGCCTATGCAGCAATAATCACCACTTCTATGCACTCCAATTTTCCAATGATAGTAAATTTGACCACCCCTTGGCGCTAGCTCTTGTACTTGAGAAATTAACTGAGATGACCGCTGTCATCTACAACGGACTTTCAGATAAAACACCCGTCGAATGGAACTTTTTGAAAAACTACGAAGTTTTTAGTCTCTCCCCCGATGGCTCGTTTCCGATGATCAAGGTTTCTCGCTCGAAAGCCGTTCGACTATCAGACCGAGAGGTTTTGATGGTTGGCGGCGGGCGCTCTTGAGCGAGTTTCACTTTCAAACCACTACACACCAACGCCATGAACGACCAAATCGAAGAAATTCTTTTTCACTTAAGTCGCGTCCAGTTAACCGGATTGGGCTGTTTAGCAATCATCGCCATTCGCGAAAAAACGACACTTGAGCATCAGTGCGAGGAGTGGGGTTTTAGCGATATTTCCCATCAGACAATTCTCGACTGCGAGATGGACGATGCAGGCTTGCTGGAATTAGCAACCACAGCCGCAACCTACAAGAGTGGAAGATTTGACTACCAATGAAAAAGCGATCGCCTAGATTACGCTGTCTTAGTGCGATCGCCTCTTCAAGTGTAAAAACCCGAAACTCAGTAACCGTAACGCTTAATACTGGGTTTCGACCCCTTTCTAAAAATAAGGAGCAATCCCATGATGTCAGATAAATACGTCGAAAGGCAACTGAAGTTTTACGAAGTTGCCTCGTCAGAAGAAGCAAAGGACAATGCCCTTTACCGCCTGGGTACTTACTTGGAACTGGAATTCGTACCCTGTAACGGCAGCGCCAACCTTACTCTTGATCGGCGGACTACTATCCTGGATGCAGCTAAGTGTAAAGGGGGTAACGATGAGTAAACCTTTTGACCCAAACCTTTACGGTGCAAACCTAAGAGCTTGTGAAGAGCGCGGCGTACCCAAAGACTTAGCCGAGAAAGCTGCTGTAATAATTGCTACTAATGATGCAGGAGCGCCCAATTTGGGACGCACGGTTCAAGACCAAGAAATCATCTTAGCAGTGCTGCCCTACCTCCAATCTGGAGGCAAAGAATGAGACAGAGCGACCCCACTTCGTTATTTTTAGGAGTGGCGGCGCTCTCCATCGCCATCTGGCTGCACATCAAAAATACTGAGTTACATGCAGCACTTGTTCAGTGTCGTTCTGATTTTCAGGCATTCAAGGAGGGGGTACTTTATGTCAGATAATTATTGGGTACCGATGCGCCTCCCAAACCCCAAAGAAATTGCAAAATACGTGCTTGGGGAACTGGGAGGGTGATGCTGTCAGGCTGGTTATTTGGTACGAAAGCTGGTATTTTTCTAGCAATTCGGTTTGGGTAATACCTCCATACCGTTCACCATCGGAAATCGTCTCCCTCAATTTTTCAACTATTTTTATTTCGGGTTTGATATCACCAAGCGCTTGTAATATTGCTTGCAGAATATCTTCTAACTTGTCGAAACGTTGGTTTAATAGTGCAATATCAAAATTATGATTATTTTGTGCTAATTTCTTTTCGATTGTGGTAATTCGGTCAACAATAGTCACCTGGCTTTTATTGAGATAATCTCCTTTTTCCTCGTTAATAACATCACTTTTTGTTTTTCCACTCGCTTTTACATATGCATCTAGTTCTGCCAACCATGGAGACGGTATTCTTGCACCAATATTTGACTTTGGTGATGCGGAATTGCTCATTGCTTATTAAATAAATAGTCGTAATTAGTATTCGATATGATTGAAGTGCGAATTTGAAACTTAAATTTGGCTTTTCGGATCAAAATTTATTACCAGAAATTGAGACTATTCAAGATGTAAGCATATTAGAAGCAATTTTGTCTGCGATAGAAACAGCGAACACAGTGGAGGAGTTGCGCTCAATTTATCAGCCAGCATTCGAGTAATCAGATGCTGTCGTGAACGTAAAAATTTTCAAAGCTTACAATTTCAAATTATTTAAGCGACTGTTAAGAGTAAATTTCATGCCGTAATAATTACCATACCGCAAATAATTAGTGATTCTTCACAGCCGACGATGCGTCACGCCCTTGATGCGATACCGATTCCTTGTCCTTACAAGTTATGTAAAATGCTTCGAGTAATGTTTCGATTGTGACTTTTTCTCGGTTGCACAGTTCGTCAAGTTCGTCTTTAATCGGGATTTCCAACCTCACGGGTATTCTAGCAGCAATTTCTGGAAAGTTGGCGAGTAATTCTTCTAGGCGTTTAAGTTCGGACACTTCGTTTGGTTGCTGTGCGATCGCATTCAACGTGTCATCAATCTTCTCTTGCTGCAATACATGAATACGTGGTTCTACGGTAGGTTGGGTTGCGCGATCGCGAATTTCATCTAATAGGCTCATGAGTAACTCTTAGTACTATAAATTACACTGTTACGTAGGGGATTAGTTTTGCGTACTGTTCGGCTAATGCTGGTTTTAGCTTCTGCGCCAATACTGAAATTGGATATTCAAGATTTGGCTGTCCTAAGTCTGTTGGGGATACCCGTTGGTTGATGGCATTTTTATATACATCAGATTCGAGCAGGTGGGGTAACATCAAATCTTTTCCCACTATTTCACCCATGAGCGTGATACTGATGACGGTAGCTTTGGTTGGATTTACACCCGTCCACTTGGCACGAAAGGGGACTACTCCCACGAGTGAGCCATAGGGTAATGCACCTTTGAATTCTTTTACCAGTTCGAGTGTTCGTACCAAAGACTGCACTTTCTTGACGGAACGCTTCTGCTGGGATAACCCACTTATCACCAGCACGCCCGGGAAGTTTGAGCTTTTCGGCGATCGCACCTTGCGTGGGGGATCTACAATTATTACTCCGAAATTATTGGCAATGGCTTGCAAGCGGTTTTTCAGGATAAACAAACTAATGCCGCTGGATGCAAGCTTGTAATTCGCTTGTTCCAAGCCGTCATCGGAAGGTATTAAAAAAAGGTATTAAAAAAAGGTTGCTGTTATTGACATTACCGTGCGTGAGCGTATTTTGATATTCGTACTCACTCCCATCCCCGACTGTAACGGTATACTCATCATTGCCTAATTACAACAATCGAGCCATCATGAAAAGCGTCATGGCTCCAACCACAACCAACGAAGTTCCTCGTCAAACAGCATTTACCCAAGCTCTTTTAAAAGCTTGCTTTCTATGGCTCACATCCAAATCGGTAACCGTATCATCACAGAAGCAGAAATTCTGCCACTGCTAGCTGAATACCAAATATTACCGCAATTTCAGCGATCGCTCATCATATCAGAAGCGATTGCCCCAATTCAGTGTACCCCCCAAGAAGTTACCAACGCACTAGAGCAGTTTTACGAAAAACACCAAATTTCCACACCACAAGCAAGAGAAGCTTGGTTAAAACATTACAGCATTACCTTAAAAAAGCTCGAAATCATAGCCACAAGAGAACTGCGGATTGAAAAATTAAAACTTGCCACCTGCGGTTCAAAACTAGAATCACTCTTCCTCCAATACAAACCCCAACTCGATAAAGTTGTCTACTCCCTCCTCCGCATCCAAGACGCAGAAATAGCACAAGAACTATACTTCCGCATCAAAGCAGGAGAACAAAGCTTTGCCGATTGTGCTGCCATATACTCACAAGGACAAGAAGCACAAACAGGAGGATTGCTCGGACCCGTTCCACTATCGCAACCCCACCCAGCGATCGCACAAAAACTCTCCATCTCCCAACCAGGACAGTTGTGGACACCCATCAAGCTGGAGAATTGGTACGTAATTATACGGTTGGAAAAATTGGTTCCTTCCCTGTTAGATGATACTACACGCACCATGTTGCTCAATCACTTATTTGAACAATGGTTAGCTGAACAACTACAAAGATCACCAATTTCACTTAACACCAACGACAATTACCCAATCCCAAGTGCATCTACTCCAGTTTTACTCACGAAGGAAGAAGGAAGAGGGAAGAAGGAAGAAGGAAGAAAGAAGAGAGAAGAGCTAACAGAGCTATCAGATCGATTTTTAACTACAACCAACATGCATTTTTAATTTCTTCAACTTCTTCCAACTTCGGTCCTAACTTCTTCGTTCTTAGTAACGCAATGATAGAAAGCACTACCACCATTGTAGAGTTCAAACGCCAGCATTCCACCCTTTGACAGACTTGACCCCACTACCATAGAACGCATCGCCGCAAAACTCGAACCATTGCGTTATAGAATGGGACAAGCAATTCTGACACGAGAAACCCTACCAGCAAGAGTTAACATTCTCTTTCAAGGCAAAGCAAGATTGCTGGGATACGCTCAAGGTGCAGATGCTCCGGAAACGTTGAAATTACTAGAACCAGGTGCGATTATCGGTGCTGCTTCCATTGTACGTGGAGTATTGAGTGAAACAGCGATCGCATCAACCGAATCAATCTGTCTTACACTTAAAGCAGCAGATTTTCTCGCACTGCTTGAATTTGAACCAATCCTAAAAAATGCATTTTGCAACAAATGCACTCTGATTGAAATATACGACCTATTGGGTGCAGAATTAGTTAGTCGCGGTAAAGTTGTAGATAATTTAAAAGAATTAGCCATCGCATCTCTTCACCACGCAACTGTACTCAACTTACCGCCAGGTAAAACGCCACTTCAACAACTAGATCCGAATCTGCTATGGTTAGTTAGCAGCACTTGTGATAATTATTCGGTTGGAAGTGCTATCAACCCAACCGATGCGGGTAATATTCAAGCAACGGGTAAGGGAATTCGTCTCATTGGCTTAACATACCCTACATTATCATTTTCCCAACCAGTAACTACAACCGAATCCGATATTTCGATTCAAGCAAATCCTTGGGTAAACGTCCCATTTGCACCTCTAAAACCAGAAGCACCAGAAGAAAGCAACAACGCACAACAAGTCAAATATCCCTACGTTCATGGACGAGGACCAGTCGATTTAATTGACGGTTACGACATTAGCAAAGTCGAATTGTACTCCCTGCGTCAACAAATTGGCATGGTGCTGCAAGATACTCTCTTATTCGATACCACTGTAAAGGAAAATATTGCTTTAACTTGCCCGGATGCTACACCAGAAGAAATTGTTGAAGCTGCTCATATTGCTTGCGCCCACGATTTTATCATGAATCTGCCCAATGGTTATGAAACTAGGGTTGGGGAGAGGGGTTCAGCATTATCTGGGGGACAAAGACAAAGAATAGCGATCGCACGATCTGTATTGCAAAATCCACCGCTATTAATTCTAGATGAAGCTACCAGTGCTTTGGATTATGCCACTGAAAGGCAAGTTTGTTTGAATCTGGCAGCAGCATTCCGTGGACGCACGGTATTGTTTATCACGCACAGATTGCCAACTATTCAAAATGCTGATGTGATTTTGATGATGAACCAGGGGAGAATTGCAGAACAGCGGACTCATGCTGAATTGATGGGGATGAAAGGTCTTTATTATTGCCTTTATCAACAACAAGAAGCAGCAGGTGAATAAAGGGAGATGGGGAGATGGGGAGAGAAAATCTTGTTACTTTTTTTTTGGAGGTAGAACCCATGCAGAAGAATTAGCAATTAAATTGACTAGTTTTCCTATAATTTGGTTATAAAGAAGGAAAATTTTTCGACCAATTTCACGTTCTAAATAACCACATTTTACAGCAAATTCTATCCAAGTTTGAGTCTCAGCAGCTTCTGATTCTGAATCGCTCAATTTAGCAATCTTCTGCGGCTTCATATCTTCTTTTACGCCATGCTTCCGACAGGTTAGCACACACAGAACGAGACGAACGTCGAATCTGGTCAGTTAGAGAATATCTTTCTTAAACTGGAAAATTTTTCGACAATTCAAAGATTTGCATAGCAGCATCAAATGCCATTTGATAAACTTCTAAATGTCTGTGACTTTTAACTAACTCTGTACCCATTTTTAATGAGAGTTTCTTGATTGATATATATACAATAATACTAATACTTTTTCTTTTCGGAAAAACCCGTAACAACAAACTAACATGAGTAGCAATAATAGCAATAATAGCAATGGGAATCATTCAAATAATGGGAATGGTAAATACCCAAATAATGAATCTGCCAATTATTCAAATAATGGCATCAATAGTTCTGCAATATCATCTTTTACCTCCCCATCTCCCCATCTCCCCATCTCCCTATCTCCCCATCTCCTCATCAACCCAAACCACCCAATACTGCACCACGTTACGTACCCAAATTTGACCAACCAGTAATATTAAAACAACCAAGAAAATGGTCAAGAGCAATTCTATGGAGTTTGATGGTAGTAACTACTGGTACTATCATTTGGGCAAATTTAGCCTTAATTGAAGAAGCCGTATCCGCTACTGGTAAATTGTCAGCTAGTGGTGCAACACTAGATGTACAAGCACCTGTGGGTGGAGTAGTTAAACAAATATTTGTTATTGATGGCAAGCAAGTTCATCTTGGAGAACGCTTGCTTACACTTGATAATACAACAGGCATTGCACAGATGCAATCTTTGCAGAAAATTCGTGCTTCTCTAGTTCAAGAAAACCAGTTTTACCAGTCTCAATTAAAAGGTGCTACTTCTGTTGATGTCACAAAGTTAAAAATTCCAACTGAAATACTTGATTTAACTAAAAGTCGGGCTACACTAATAGCAGAAAATCAAGTATACCGTACCCAGCTAGATGGTAGTAGCAGTGCTAGTAAATTAACGTTAGAACAACGGGAACGCATCTTATCAAACCAAGCCGAACTTGACACACGAGTAACTGCTGCAATTTCACAAATCGACCAATTAAGACGACAATTTCAGCAAACCGATATTAAACTTGTCAGTACCAAAGATACCCTGAAGATGAACCAAGGTATTCTTGATAATATTACCCCTTTAATGAAAGATGGGGGTATTTCCAAAATTCAATACTTCAAACAATAACAAGAAGTAAGGAACGCACAAAGTGAAATTGACCAACTTACGCAAGAAAAAGCACGTTTGCGAGCTTCAATTGCAGAAGGAATTGCTAAGTTACATTCGACTGTAGCTGTCTCACGTAGGGATTGGCTTAATACTATAGCAGAAAATAATAAGAAGATTGCTGAAATTGACTCGCAATTTACGTCATCGATAGTCGAAAATAATAAAAAAATAGCCGAGACGGACAGTCAAATTAGTCAAGCCAAAATGAACCTGAAATATCAGGAAATAAAAGCGCCTGCTAATGGTACAATCTTTGAATTGAAGGCACACACGCCTGGGTTTGTTGTCACATCAAGCGAACCCATCTTGAAAGTGGTTCCCAACGATAAACTTATAGCCAAAGTCTATATCACCAACAAAGATATCGGGTTTGTGAAAGAGGGGATGACGGTAGATGTGCGTATCGATTCGTTCCCGTGAGCGTGAATTTGGCGATATTAAGGGTAAACTCGTGTGGATTGGATAGTAATGCATTACCACCAGACCAGATTTATCCCTTTTACAGGTTCCCCGCAAAGGTGGAACTTGAAACTCAGCAGTTGTTGATTTCAGGAAGGAATATACCGTACCAACTCCCCTGCTGGGTCCACCAAACTGACGATGACGCATATCTTGTAAGTTTGGAAAAGGATCGCCAACAGTTTCACCCTCACTTAGAGATTGCGTCTCTTGATTAAATTCTAAATCGCCACTTTCTAGTAAGCATACTCGAAAGTCTTGCCCAATCAATTCTCGCGCCAGCGTAATCCCCGCAGGTCCTGCACCAACAATACAAACTTCTGTTTGAATAACTTCATCTGCTGGTAATACCATTTGGTTTTAAACGTGCTACATTTATTCCCAGAGCATTGTATAAAGTTTTTCAGATGTCACGAGTACTTTCAATTCAAATAACGGAATCGCAAGAAGACCTCAAAAGGCTTCTGGCTCAACAAAAAACTGCAAGCGGTAAAGAAAGATTACAAGCGTTGAATATAGCTGAAAAGTAAACAAGTTGATACTGTGCAGCACTTAAGCGTAATTTGAGGACGCGATCGCGTAACTGTACAAAGATGGCTACGCCAATATAGAAATGGGGGACTTGAAGCAATGCTCAAGCTTGGTATCCCTACAGGCAGACCAAAAATTATTCCAGATTGGGTAGT
>NZ_JBPAOH010000214.1:0-9690 GCF_050875635.1 Tolypothrix sp. VBCCA 56010 | reverse complement strand
CTTAAAAGACGGGGCGTATGTTTCCCACTGGTTGTTGGGGCTATCTCTTTCCCTACACCCCACACCCCACACCCTACACCCCGCCCCAACGGGGCTTGGTCAATTTCACAATCAATAGCAAGCCCAATCTCATCAAATAAAATTGCAAAGTCAATGCTATAAGAATACTCTGTCTCGTCTATCGGAAACCGAAGCTGAGTTTGTACCCGCCCCGGAAAATGCTGCTCCAGAACTTGTTTAAATACAACCTCAGATGCGCCAATCGGTGCATCACTTACACCATTCGGTTTTCTCACTCGATTGTGGAGAGTCAGTTTGAGCTTTTTTAGTCGTTGTTGTAGGAACTGCCTTTGCTTTAAGTCCTCACGATTCACGACTTGGGGAGCAGATAATTTTTCACCTTTGATGTCAGTTGGATATTCACTAACATAAGACAAATTTGAAGAATTTGAGAAAAAGCGATTTATATCTGCCTTCAAAAGTTGATAAAGCCAGAACCCACTCCCAATTGCCCCACCTCCTAACACCATCCACCCCCAATCTCCAAAAACCCCCAGAATGTTTAACACCATCAAACTGGCATATCCCATCACAATACAGGGATAGAAAAACCAATAATTTTGATGCTCAACAGTGCGAGCATCCATCAATTTTTTGGAGGTTTCCAAGGGTAGCGATTGCGCTAGGCGCACGCTGCGCGAACGGTTATTGACCACGCCTACCCCTAGTTCCACAGTTGGTGGCATTGGATTATCTGCTATGAAGTCAACTAGCAGCTTTGGGTAGAGGACAACGGGATAACTCATAACGCAAATGCGTTTCTACTTCTCAAACTCGCGCTTATCCGCAGGCACCACCCACACCAAACAAAATCCCGACTTAGCCCGCCGATTGTCCAAATTCAACACCACTTTCAGCCTTTGCACATCTTTAACACACGATTTATTATCCAAATACCCCCGATTCCACTGCATGAGATTACGGGCAAACTTCCCTTCCCCCGACTCAGCCCAACGCAATGTTTCAGCTTGGCTTAAAGTCAGGTGGCGTGGTCCAGTTGGATCGAACCCACCAGCCAACCAGGGAGGAATACTCATGTCCATGATAAATCCGACACCCAGTATCGCTAAAAGTAAGCCAGCAGTAGGAACCAGGGAAGCGAGCAATCTTTGCCCTTCGGAAATCTGAGCTTTACGAATTAATTCCCCAGCTGCCTTGGAAATTGCTAACTTCTGCCGCTCTACAGTTGCCGATTCGACTAACTCTAAATTACGGGCAAGTTCACGACTCCAGTTCTTAAATAGCTGCCCTAAAGTATCCGGGGCATCTTCAAGCAACACTTCCAACCTGCCCGTTGCTGCTAGCACCAAGAATAAAGGATCATCAGGTTCTAACCCAGTTTTGGTAACGATGTCCAAGACTTTGCCCTTAAATTCATCGCCGTAGCCCTCAAATGCAGCGTCTAATCGACTCTTATTTACTGACTTTTCACCCTCAAGCTCAAATTCACTCTCCATCATGGCAATAGCCCCACCTTGTCCAACTCGCCATGTGCCTGTTTCAAGAATGAATGCACCCGCTGCGTTCCCAATACCCCTAGCTTCTGGGTGTAATTTTTTGCAGCAGCAAACGTCAGCTTTTCTTCTAAGAGGATATCCCGCTCTCGAAACGATAGTTTAGGAAAGACAACTTCCTTGACTTTAAGTAGGTCGGCGTGAAAAAACCAAACTATGTAAAGATAAATAAATACGGATAATATATCTACCGAGGTGACGAAAAATATGGGCGCTCGTCTAAGGGTATTTCTGACATCGGAGCAAAACAAAACCCTCTTAAATCTAAGGACTGCCGATGTACCACAGAAAGTGAAAGACCGAGCAGAAGTAATCAGGTTAAACGCACACGGTTGGTACGTGGAAAAAATAAGTAGGTCGGCGTGAAAAAACCAAACTATGTAAAGATAAATAAATACGGATAATATATCTACCGAGGTGACGAAAAATATGGGCGCTCGTCTAAGGGTATTTCTGACATCGGAGCAAAACAAAACCCTCTTAAATCTAAGGACTGCCGATGTACCACAGAAAGTGAAAGACCGAGCAGAAGTAATCAGGTTAAACGCACACGGTTGGTACGTGGAAAAAATAGCTGCTCATTTTAACTGGACAACACAAACAGTAAGAGAAGTTTTACATAAATGGCAGGAGTGTGGTGTGGAAGGGCTATGGGAATTGTCTGGGCGCGGGGGAAAACAGAAGTGGAAGGAACAGGACATACTGTTTTTGGAAGAATGCCTCAAACAAGAGCCACGCACATATAACAGTCATCAATTAGCTCAAAAATTACAGAGCCATCGCCACATTAAATTGAGTCCCGACAGAATAAGACGGGTACTCAAAAAAAGGGGATCATTTGGAAAAGAGCACTCGTAGAGTCATAAAAGAAAACAAGACCCTGTAATACGGGAAAAAAAGCAAGCAGACTTAGATATGCTGGAATTAGCTGCTGCTGCCGGAGAAATAGATCTAAAGTATTTGGACGAATCAGGGTTTTGTGCCTGGAGTGAGCCTGGTTATACCTATTACCAGCAAGGTGAGCAAAAACGTCTAGAACAAACAAAGCGTCGTGGTCGTAGATTAAGCATTATCGGCTTTCTTCAACCTTTAATTAGTTTTGTTTACGGTCTGGTTATGGGAGGTGTGGGTAAAAAGCCTTACATTCAGATGATGGAACTTGAAGCGGAGTCAGCCGAAAAAGCAGGACGTATCAGGGTGATTGTACAAGATAACGGACCCATACACCGATGTAAAGAAGTGCAAAAGCTATGGTCAAAGTGGGAACATATGGGTTTGTACATCTTTTTTTTGCCCCCATACTGCTCCCAGATGAACCCAATTGAACTGGAGTGGCAGCACCTTAAAAAAGACGAACTATGTGGGCAAATATTTGATGATGAATTAGACCTCGCTTACGCCGTGATTGATGGCGTTAAAGTTAGGGGAGAAAAGGGCAACTCCAGTACAAAACGTATTAAATTTGACTCTAATCGCTCTGGTTAACTTTTCGTTACATAGTTATAAATTTTCCTGCCCACCTACTTATACTCAGCGATCGCACTTTTTAATTCTGGCTTTTCTAATACCCGCTCCCACTCATCACACATTGCGTAGTTTTTCACCAAAACATGAGTAATAGTGTCCTTAAACTTGTCGAGTGACTCAATGAATAATTTTACACTGTCGTATGCTCCAGTACAAACGAACCATTTAACCAAGCGCACGTCATATTGAACACCGACTTCAAGAACACTGTTGCGTGAAATCCATTCGTTGACGAGGAGATAAACCTGTGCGGGCAGATTCACAACCACTGATTGAGTTAATGCCAAATCAAAAATCTGGTCAGCATCATAAGATTTTTTCTCATGTTCACTAAATGAGGCAGTTTTGGCTTTATCCGGGTATACTTCACTCACATCGGCATTTGTGCGATCGGCATCCACTAAAGTGACGGACTTTCCCGTATCAATGCAATACTGCATCAAAGTTCTGGCAAACAACGATTTCCCAACCCCCCCCTTCTCGCCATCAATGAGGTGAATTTTGGTCGGGGTTTTGGGATTTACTAAAGCTTCTTTTAAGCCATTTTCTGCATCCAGTTCACTTGTGGGAATGGCGCTCGTTGCAGCCCTAAATTCTTGATGTTCCTGATGCTCCTTCGCTTCAGCTTTCTGATTTAAAGGTTGCGACGTTTTCGGATTTTCTAGTTTCAATTGCTCAACAGGCTTATCCATTGGTTCCGTCTTTTTTACTCGTGGCATTGTCTTATCCAAAAAGTTCTTGACTATCTAAATACAAATTCTTTTTCGAGCCGCCTGACAAATTCGCGGATTCTTCCCTACTCTCACCATTCGTGGAGATATTCTTAACAGTTGGTGGCGTGGAAGCATACACCACTGGAGTCATCACTTCTCGAAAAGGTGAGTTCTGGGCGGTTGGACTCTCCAACCGAAATGCAGCCCTCATATAGCTGATATGTTTCTCCAAAGCATCCACACAGCCGAGTGCAACTAACCGCAATTCCTCTGGGGGTAAATTCCCTCGTTCTTGGTAAGCCAGTGCTAACCAGCACATTGACAAAGTTTCTAGCACTGTTTTCTTCAGCACCCGCATTTGAGAACAATTGAGATAAGTCAGAACCACCCCATCAGGACTGTCAGCATAAGGCGTGTATCTCAGGATCAGGTTTAACCTTTTTCTGGTTTGCCCACTCATACCACTGCCGCCTCTCGTTCTTGGAGATAAAGAAATAACCCGAATCCATCCAGCAGTCGAAATGCCAGCGCCGTTGCATTGGGATGATCGGCAAAGAAAATGGTTTGTACCTGCTTCATTAATTCATCTCCCCAATATGTCGGTGTACTGGAGAAATACCCTTGCAATTCCTTCTTGAAGTAATGTGCTGCACCACCACAGAGAATAACCTCTCCCACATTTAACTGGGGTTGCAGTGTTGTATCTAGCCATGCACTCAGCCGTCGCCAGTATTGGGTCCGTGACGATGCGATCGCACTGGTAATTACCCTCACTTCTTCTGCCCGACGATGCTCATCTCGACTTTGTGCCAATGCTGCTATTGCGCTTTGGCTCTCATTAATCGCAGTACCTGCACTAAAAATTGCCTTGGTGAGCATGTCTGCACTTTGTCCACTTGTTCGCCGCACTACCAACGAAACCATTTGGTGAAAGCCCAAATCTGTTGTAGTGGTATGAATATGATTCAACTTGCCCTCTACAAATACCAAAGCACTTGTGTTTCGATGCCCAAACATCAGCGTGGCAATTGAGTGAGAACGAAACCAGTCCAGCCCTTTGATATTAAGCCGACTCATTGCCAGCCCACTCCCTTCGGGACGACATTCAAAGTGTTCTAGCTTTACCCGTAATCGCTCATCCCTAAATGTATAATTCTTCAAACTAAAGCGCAGCAGCTTTTCAAAGCGTTCTCTATCTGGATATTCATTCCAAGGCAACAACACTGCCAACGACACAGAAAACTTAGTTGGCAGTCCCAAAATTTGCTTAATTGCTCCAACTGCTGCCAGCACCTTGTACACTGCTCGTTCGTACTTTAGTTCCCGCATCCCCGCATCTGCTAGAAACTCCCGTGCAAGACATCCCACCACAAAACACTTGTCATTTACTACCCCCCAAGCTTCTGCTTCCGGGCGGGGATTACCAAGGCGGTTCGACACATAGCTTTTAATCGCCTCGTGTGTTACTAATATGACTTCCGGTTGCATCACCAGCAGAGTTGGTGTTTTTTCGCCCCTAACTTGATACACCACCTTATTCAATGAAGCACCAGGGTCAAAACTCATTGTTAAGTCTGCCATTCCTTTGTCATGTCTCTTATCTTTGTTCCCAACTATTCATTGATAACTTGCATGACTTTTCTTTTACCTCAGAATAAAGTTAGAGGTACGCTACGGAATTATTTTTGTATTTAAATTTACTTGACTCTTGGCACTATTGTTATTTTTTGTTTTAATATGTCGCCATTGTGTTCTATTTGTGTTTAATTTTTGATTTATTATTGTTCTTAATCTGTCTATAGGTTGACTTTTCATTAACTTGATTGTGTTTTAATTGTGAAATTACATAATTGCTTCTCATATCGTTCATTCATACTTAATTAACCAACACAGGAACATCAACTTTTTGATATTTACGAAACACATATTGGTCACTTTTTTCACTCAATTATCTTATACTTGTCATTGGCTTTCGATTAGTCTTAAACTAGTTTGTGGACTCACTCCACAATTTTTGCCCTCACGGGCATCGCTCCGCTAAAATTGTTTCGTTCGCAACGTCAATCCAACCACCCTGAAACCAGGCGCGAAATTCAACCGTAGATAGAGCCATTGCAGGAGTATGAGCGAGCATCTTGGATATAGAAAGAATTGTTGATCGCATATTTCATGGCTTACACGGTTTGTCGCATCCAGAAAATAAAGGATTGGGGAACTCTGGTTTCTAGCGAACTACACACCACCAGGGAACGGGATACGCCCAATGCAGATCCAGCCGTACATAACATCCGCCTAATTGGGTCTAAGTCAGATCCAGATTTGGCGACGATATTCAAAGCGAAAATTGGCAATCAGAAGATTCGCTCTAATGCAGTGCTGGGTGTTGAATTTGTCCTGAGTGCCAGTGCTGAATACTTCCGTCCCGATGATTCATCCATCGCTGGAACTTATAACCAAAAACGTTTAGACGACTTTGCAGAGGCAACGATAAAATGGCTAAAACAATCTTGGGGCGATCGCGTTGTCCGCTGTGAGTTACACTTAGATGAAGCTACTCCCCACATTCATGCCTACCTGGTGCCACTGGATGAACGTGGCAAGCTCAACTGTAGGGCGCTATTTGGTGGAACTCGCAAAAGGCTATCTGAGCTTCAAGATAGTTTTGCAGCTGCTGTTGCTCCATTGGGCATAGAACGGGGTATTAAAGGTAGTACTGCCAAGCATACCAAGGTCAAAGAATATTACGCTTCCATTAATCGCCAATCCCTCAACTTGGACTTGGAACAAACTCTACCGATTGCTACACAAACTGAGAATGCGATCGCTTACCGAGAGCGCGTCAAGGAAACTTTACAACCATCCCTCGACATCATCAACCACCAACTATCAGATCGCGCTGCGGCACTAAAGCGATATCACGATATGGAGCAAAAAGCAAGAGCATCTGAAAAACAAAGGCAGAAGCTGGAGCAGCGCATACTGGAATTAGAAGCAGAAGTTTTTAAGTACAAGGAAGAACTCCTTGTGCTGCGTGACTTGCCCCTAGAAGATGTTGCCTACAACTTGGGACTTGATCCAGACTACAATAATAAGCATAAGTGGAAGGGTTACGGTCACATCATCAGCATTACCGACTCCAAGTTCTACGACTTCTCAGGTGAGCAACGCGGTGGTGGTGGCGCGATTGACTTGGTGATGCACGTTAAGGAGTGTAACTTCCAACAAGCTGTGGCGTGGCTAGGCGATCGCTTTGGAGAATCGGGGATGATAGGCGCTGTAACGAATCATACACTCAATCAAGCCCAACAAATTGCGCTTGTAGAGCCAGTTGCCAAATTTACGCCCCCTGAGCCGGATGAGAAAGGGTGGCAGGCAGTGCAACACTACCTAACTACGGGAAGCAAACTTCCTGAAAACTTAGTCCAGACTCTGCACAAACGCGGATTAGTTTACGCTGACTCTAAACAAAATGCCGTGTTCATCATGCGCTCTCTGGATGGGGATGTGACGGGAGCTTTCTTGAGAGGAACAATGGGTAAGGATAACACCTTCATTGGTTTGGAGAAAGGCAGCAAGCGGAACGCTGGTTGGTTCTATGTGCGAAGCGGTGGAAAGAGTGACGATCCGATTCAAAGAGCGGTGTTAACCAAATCCCCCATAGATGCTTTGTCTGCATCTGTGCTAGAGCAGCCGCAACAGCTTCTAACTCTGTACCTTGCAATCGATAGCGCTCGAAGCTTGCCAGTGGAGTTTTTGAGCAAGATACCAACAGTGGTTGCTGCTTACGATAATAATACTGCTGGAAACGAAATGGCAAGACTTATCAAGCAGCTTTTGCCACAAGGAACGCAGACTCAAACCAAAAGTCAAGGATTGGAACGAGGAACTGGACAAGCGTAGCTTTGCGTTTGATTTGGGGAGATAGGTTTAGTTGGTTTCAAGTAAGGACTAAAAGTTTTTGACAAACTTGTGCCATCAGCATAAATATAATGATTCTGATGAGAGATTTCACTACAATCATCGTTGGCACGAAAACTTCTAATACATTGGAAAGATTCTCTAAATTTTTCCTCTAAGTAATATCTAGTCCAAGTCCCATATAAGTCTCCTGAATAATATCGACAGAAATTGCCCCAATTTCGCAGTTGTAGGTTCATAAACTGACTTATCCCATCAAACTCAGAATCACCTCACCTATTCTTACTTTTTTTGGATCTTTTTGGACAGCCGCACCACTTGTCTTGATTTACATTGTCATACAGATTTGGTATCCGATCTGCCAGATTTTGAGACAAAAAACATGTTACTGGTGTTGAATATGGGTTATGTGCGATGGGCTTTCGCCACGCCTGGGCGCGATGGCGCAGAGCGCCCGCACTAAGAGCGATCGCTCTTATGTCCGGAATCGCCAACTGCACCGTTGTAGTAATTAAAAGACTTGCAACTATAACGAAACTATATAACTAAACTACGGGGACATACCCCAACTCGAACGAGCGTCATGATGGCGCTCGTTTTGGGTTTTGGTGGAAGCGTGACTGTAAATTCCGAGGCGATCGCCCGAAGCGTTCTTTCATCATTCATCCGCAAATGAGCCATCACCCGAACCGACTTTGAAGATATCGCCACTGGGTTGTAAACTTTCTTAATGTTGCCAAAACTCAAATGACAGATTATTTTTTACCAGAAGATTTCAGAGTATATGTCAGCCCGTATGGGCATGTAGTTAACAAAGGCTGCACCGGGAGCATCCCAATTTGGCAAAAAGAGAGAAAAAAGCCCAGATTATTCGCGATTAAGTCTCGCGAATAATCTGGGCGACTGTACATCGCTACCGGAATTCGAGAGAATTAATAATGTCCAAGAAACAGATCAAGTCCAATGACCCCGGAAGATAAAGAACTTTTAGATACCCACATAAAAGCGATCGCGAAGATTCTTTATAAAAACACGCCATCGGAAAAAATAGAAACCTTTGAAGGCATAGAAACGGCCGTTCGCGATCAAGTTCTGGAACACGTCAGTCCGAAAATTGCCTTTTTTTTGTCGGAGACAAGACTGGAACAACAAAGGGGAAAACACGAACAATAAGGAGTTGTGTTGGTAAGATTAAAATCACTAATAAACAAGCATCTCGTTTGGGAATAGAACCATATCGCCGATTTAGCCCATTGCTTGAAAAGTGCTGTTTATTACTTGCAGCCAACGAGTCATTCCAGGACGCAGAGAATGATCTTAAGATTCTAACAGGGATCGAAGTTGGTCATAGTACGCACCATCGCCAAGTCAAAAAAGTGGATTTATCCCCCCCGAACGTAAGACAGAAATTAACAGAAGTCTGCTTAGATGGTGGAAAAGTAAGGCTTCGTTCAGAAAAAAAAGGTCAACCTGCATATTGGAAAGAGTATAAAACAGGGCGATTACAGGGGGTATATTACGGAGCATTCTTTCAAGACAATCTCTCCGTAACTAATTGGATCAATAGTCAAAATATCGGTAAAACTCTTTACTGCTTGGGAGATGGACATGATGGAATTTGGAATCTATTTGCAGAAATTGCCGACTCTAATATTCGTCAAGAAATTCTCGACTGGTATCATTTGAAAGAAAATCTGTATAAAATACAGGCGGCTAAAAAATTTATCATCGACATTGAAGCTGAACTTTGGTACGGACAAGTGGAACAAGCAATTACCAAACTTAAGAACACTAAATATGTAGGAGTTACCCAATTTACAAACTATCTACGCAAACATAGACATCGTTTAGTGAATTACAGCAGATTGCGGGTTTATGAAGTACAGTAACAGCAGTTTGTAAACCAGTTTTTTAGATGCTTGGGATTAACCAAATCGAGTGCTGTAGCAATCAAAGTA
>NZ_JBPAOH010000213.1:0-9941 GCF_050875635.1 Tolypothrix sp. VBCCA 56010 | reverse complement strand
CGCCGAATACACCAGCTACACCTAATTGGTGGAAGGGGTGCATCAAGATGTTGTGTTCTGCTTGGAACACAATCATGAAGTTGAAGGTTCCGGAGATACCCAAGGGCATACCGTCAGAGAATGAACCTTGTCCGATTGGGTAGATCAAGAATACTGCGGTTGCTGCTGCTACGGGTGCAGAGAATGCCAAGCAGATCCAAGGACGCATACCTAAACGGTAGGATAGTTCCCATTCACGTCCTAAGTAGCAGAATACGCCGATTAGGAAGTGGAATACTACCAACTGGTAAGGACCGCCGTTGTACAACCACTCATCTAAGCTAGCTGCTTCCCAAATTGGGTAGAAGTGCAAGCCGATTGCGTTAGAAGAAGGTACAACTGCACCGGAGATGATGTTGTTTCCGTAAATCAATGAACCTGCAACGGGTTCGCGGATACCATCAATGTCTACCGGAGGTGCTGCGATGAACGCAATGATGAAGCAGGTGGTAGCGGCTAAGAGGGTGGGAATCATCAATACGCCGAACCAGCCGATGTATAGGCGGTTTTCGGTGGACGTGATCCAGTTGCAAAACCGTTCCCATACGCTGGCGCTTTCGCGTCTTTGTAAAGTTGTGGTCATGAGTTTATGATTGCTGTGAACTTTAAACAATGTATCAGGCAAATTTGTTTTTGCCTGTATTAATACTTTACATGTTTTTACGGAATTGTGGCAATTATATCTATTTATAAATTTTATAAATTTTATAAATTTTATTTATAAATATAGATGGGGGATAGTGTAGTGCATCCTTTGAGGTGGTTGAGAACTGAAGCCAAATGATGCTAGAAATCAAAATAAATATAAGGCAAGCTGCCTTCAGGAGCCAATAACCAAACAGCGTAGAGACATAGTGGCACGAAGAAAAGCTTGACAGGCCAATGGAACTGTAACTTTAAGTTGCGGTTAAAGGCATACACTATAGCCATAAGCGCAGCTAAAATCGTTAGCACCAAAGCGAGTTGGGATTGGCTGAGATTGAGTGCTTCTACATAAACCTTTTCGGCAAACTGTGCGTCTGCGGAATGACCCCAAAGGTGCTGAATTACTAAAGAAGAGTCTTGGAGGTTGGGTAAGCGGAACCAAATCCAAGAGGTGAAAACCATTATTTGAGTCAGCAGCCAAGCTAATAGTATACCTATGGGATTTTGCCAGAAGTGTTCGAGATTTTCAAAGCGATCGCTAATTGCATCAGTCAGTCGATGAACCACCAAGGCTAAACCATGATAAATACCCCAAACTACATAACCTAAAGCTGCACCATGCCAAATCCCAGCAATTAACATCACAATAAATAAATTCAAGCAGGTGCGATCCAAACCGCGACGGGAACCACCCAAAGGAAAATATATATAGTTACGCAGCCAATCGCCTAGTGTCATGTGCCACCGTCGCCAAAAATCAGCAATATTGCTGCTGAAATAAGGAAAGTCAAAATTCTCTGGCAAAACCAAGCCGAAAAGCAAAGCACTACCACGGGCAATGTCTACGTAACCATTAAAATCTAAATACAATTGCAAGCCGTAGGCAAATGTAGCCAACCATAAATCAATACTACCTGCCCTTTGCAAATTACCAAAACATAAATCAACAAAAATCCCCAGATGGTCTGCGAAAATACCTTTTTTGACTGCACCCCTAGCAATTAACCATAATCCCTCTGCCACAATATCAGGAGTAGGAAATTTCAGCGCACTGAATTGATTTTCTAGCTTGTGATAGCGAGTAATCGGACCAGAAATCAATTTGGCAAAGAAAAATTTGTAGCTAGCAAACTTGAGAAATTCTCCAGTAGCCGGCGCACCGCGATAAACATCAACTAAATATGCAATGCACTCAAAGGTAAAAAATGAAATACCCAATGGTGCAATTATTTTAAAAGAATCACTTGATGCAGGTAACTGGAAAACAAACTTAAAGAAAGGTTGCAAATATTTGAAACCTAATAGCAGCAAAACATTTAAAATTACACCCAGCCACAAAATCTTTAAACGGCGACGATTCCAATCTGCTTGAGCAAATTGCCACTCTTCGTTAGAAATGCGCCAATCGAGAGTATGTTCTTTTAGTGAAGTGTTTTCTCCTAACGCCAAACCAAGACGAAAGTTAATAAAAACCAGTGCAAATAATAGCGGTATATATTGAGCTTGCAAAGATGCGTAAAACACCAAGCTAGCAATCAACAATATCCACAGCCGCAATTTTTCTTGTGCTAAAGACCAATAAATCCCTAGCACACTCAGTAAGAATAACCCGTAAACAATTGATATAAAATTCATTTAATTAGTTAGTTAGGAGTTAGGAGTTAGGAGTTGGAGTTAGGAGTTAACAGCTAGGAGTTAGGAGTTAGAAGTAATAACTCCCCCTTGTCCCCCTGTCCCCCTGTCCCTTTGCCCCCCTGTCTCTACTTCGTCGTCCAAGGAATCATCGGATCGTTTGCCAGCTTTTTCGAGACTTCGTATGCTCCAAAGCGGTTAAGATGGCTGGGGTCAGAAAAGTTTTTACTTGTCTGGGGAAATAGTTGGCTTAAATCCCGATAAATCAAGCTAGAATTTGCTACCTGACTCGTCATATACTGTTGAAAATCTTGTTCGTATTTGCTGCGTACTGGGTCTAAATAATCTGCCGTTAAGGGCATATTTACAAAAACTAAGGAAATTTTATGAGCTTGGGTAAACTCTAGCACTGCTTGGAAGGCGGCATCTTGTTCACCTGCTACTTGAAATGATTTGTAATCATTGTCGTAACTTCCGGAAACTTTAGGATGTTTTTGATAGTAATTCTTAGGATTGAAGCGGATAGATAAAGGTAAAAATCCATCAAAGTCAACTGCTTGCTGATAATTTTCTTCAAAGTTATCAGTTGTTTGTGTTGACGCAGCGGGTTGAGAACTACTAATTCCCGGCAAAGATTTGAATTCTTTGTTCAAGAAAGCTTTGAATCGATCGCGCTGTTGATATGTAGCCGAAAGATTAGCTAAAGCTTCATTTAAAGATTGATTCACAGCTTGATAGCTATTGACATCTTGATTTTCGGCTTTTGTTTTTTGTTGTTCTTTGGTTGCCGATTGAACATCATTCGTACTACTAGCTAGTACTTTCTGAATCGCTTGTTGATAACCGGCTGATGCAGCGATCGCTTTAAAGGTTGCATCATCTCGACCGCTGTTAAATGCACGGGAACCATCTGCCCATATAATAATTTTTGGTAATTCTGATGGCTCTAAAACTCGACGAATGATAAAATCTACTACCTGCGCTGTGGCTCCATTTATACCAAAATTAAATACATCAATATCGGGATAACCCTGAGTAGCCAAAGCTTTGTCAAGTGCTGTCGGATCTATTCCCCTCAAAGCGCGGGAGGAACCGATAATTAAAACCTTTGGCGGAATACCATTTTTAGCTAGACGCTGTTTATACAATGCCAGTTGCTCATCTAACTGTCTAGCATTGAAACTGGGCATTTGCGATCGCGCTGCTAATAAAATCGCCGTTGCGGTTGCCTTTCCTCTGGGGGGCGTATTATCATCTTTGGTAAATCCAGAAGCGTTGAATACAGAATCGCTTTGAGATTTTTGCCCAGAAGTATCGGCAAAAAAGGCAGTTCTCTCACCTTGATTTTCGTCATCCACAGAAGACGATTTCGACGTGACGCGAGCAACTGTTGTTTTCTGTGCAGTCAGAGCAACAATTTGACCTAATATCCAATCGGTTTGCAGGGTAAGCAATAATCCCAGCGTTCCCCAAACCAAAGCGGTTTTTAAAGCTTGGTAATCAACGTTTCGCTCGCTAGAATCTTTTTCTATGAATAGCTGCGTTGTCAAAAGACTTTTTCTCGCGGTTGCACCCCAATCTCGAGCTATTTCGGTGACAAAAGTGTGAACTTCCTCGGTTGTTAAATCGGGACGCAAAATTGGCTCACTACTCTCGGAGGGTAAAAGCTCGTTAACGTAGGCAGAAGTGGCTGCAAATTCTGGGGTAGCTTCTGGTACTAAACGCTGGCGTTGCTCAAAATCTACGCCATAATTCCAAAAAGGTTCTTTATTACCAGCACGCCGACCGTACACCCTTACTCCGATTATATTAGGTATTTTTAACTGGCGGACGCACTGAGTAACTTTGGGGGCAACTTTTTTTCTGCCGGGACAAATAGGTGCATCACACATGACGTGTAGCAAGTCACCTTTTCTTAACAAAAGTACGCGAATACCACCTGTTTTCAGGCGTAAATTTAAGTCAGGATTAAGTAAGCGTTCTAGTAAAAAATGAATCGCCGGCTCATCCCCAGAACTCGCTAATTCCAGAACTGATGAAGCAAGCGCTGGATGCTCAGAAGCGGGTAAACTGAGCCAATCAATCCAATGTAGTTGTTGTTCGGTGGTTTTTTGTCCGTAAACAGTGGCAGCGAGAATTCCTTGAGGAGCGATCGCTTCTAACTGAGGTAAAATTGCATTCAAGCACGTTGTTTTATCTGGGACAATTGCTGAGTCGGTTGAGGTGCAAAATACATGTAGCGTCGATTCTTTCAAAGAAGCTTGCACCGTAACTTTTAATTCTGACAAAGCTGCACCGACAACAAGAGCGATCGCTTGTATATCTCCCCAACGTGCCCATTCTTTCAACATTACCTCAGGAGGCGTTAAATCTATCCGCAGCAACCACTCCGGCTTTATTTCGCCAACAACTTGCGAAGCGATAACAGCATCTTGATAGCCTAATAGCTTCAAATCCCGTAGTTTCTGAGCTATAGGTTCGGCGATTAAAGATGGATCGGGACTGTAACTCGACTGACAAAATATCCACAGACGATTTTCTTCTAGAGAACTTTTTTCTTGTGGCTTTTGGTTCTTAACCTTGACTTCAACTGACACACCCAAAGTACTCAACGTTTCGCTGAGATAACGAGCGATCGCATCTGGGTGTCCTTGGCGTGCCAAACTTTCATTAGAAACAATTATCGCCCCACCAGGTTTGATGCTGGATTTTTCCGCATCTTTAATCAGGGCTTGATTTACCTGTTCTAAATGTCTGTCGAGTTGATTTAAATAAACTCGATGACACCATTGGGGTCGCTTCTCCCCTTTTGTGCGACCATAAACAAATACTTGGTAAATAGCAGGTTCCTGGTTTTTTGTCAACATTTCCAAGTCGGTCTGCTGTAACGCTTGCAGCAAGTCCGACAGAGTTTGCCAACGTTGAGGACAGTCTCGACCTTCACAAAGAATGTGCAAGTCGTTTCCTCGTAACTGGATTTTCACCCCGAAAGTGTTGATACCAGTTGCTTGGCTGACCCACTGCGCTAAAGATTTCTGGCGTTCTAGTGATGCTGTTTTCATGCTCAGTAGACTTTACAAAAAGCTGTTGTTGGGGAATGGAAAATGAGGAATGGAAAATGGGGAAAGGGGAAAGGGGAAAGGGGAAAGGGGAATAAAAAGAAGTTTCAGAATTTCACTTGCCCCATGCCCGCTTGCCCCATGCCCCATGCCCGCTTGCCCAATGCCCAATGCCCATGCCCCATGCCCATGCCCCATGCCCCATGCCCGCTTGCCCCATGCCCAATGCCCAATGCCCAATGCCCCATGCCCAATGCCCAATGCCCAATGCCCCAATGCCCTGTAAACTAGAACCATAGATTTATCACAGTTTGAAGTTTTTTTTTAACACTTTTGTTACTCTATAACCTTGCATAATAAACAATAAGAGTTTTGTGAAGTTACCAGCGACGCTTTGCGTAAATTTTACGTTTGTTCAATTATTCCTTCAATAATCACCTCTAACCAATGCCTTTTATGGATCACTCATCCAACTCTGGATTAAATCTGGGTTTAATTACTATTCCCCAGTTTTTAATGACGCAAACAGGTACAGCGTCTATACTACTGCTGCTTTTAGGACAAAAAGCAACCCAATCTGCCCTAGAAGCTATGGGACAAGCCACTGAAGAAATTTTTCGGGGCGATCGCTTACCCATCCTCAACTTCCCAAATGAAGACGAGTTAAGCCGAAGTTAAAGATTATAGTCTGAAATTTCTCTTTCTTGAAGTTAGTGCGCTAACTTTACAAACCAAGAATTGTCAACAGTAATCGGCTCTACTAAAACAGAAGATATGAGTTCCGTTTTATACTCTTTGGCTCAGACTGAGAATATCTACCCCTCTTGCGAATTATTTTTACGCCATCGTCTCCAAGTAGTTGAAGAATTGTGGGAGTCGGTTCTGCGGCAAGAATGCGGTCAAAAGATGGTAGATTTATTGCGACAGCTACGGGATCTGTGTTCGCCAGAAGGACAAGCCAGAAACGATCAAGCAGCAGAAGTCTTCAATTTGATTGAACAACTCAATATTAACGAAGCCATCCGTGCAGCTCGTGCCTTCGCTTTATATTTCCAGTTGATCAATATTATCGAACAAGACTACGAACAACGGCAGCAATTAACTCGCTATGAAGTAGAAGTTAACTCCTTAGAACAAGAAAATCTACAAAACATCACTTCTTCATCCAACCACGGAGAAAATGATGCACCGCTAAACAGCGGATTGGGAGCGGATATGCTAGCAAAAAGCTGGCGTGTATCTGCCCACGACAAACAAAAAGGAACTTTTACTGCGTTATTTCCTTTATTATTCAAACTAAATGTACCACCGCAGCAAATTCAACGCTTGATTTCTCAGTTGGATGTGCGTTTAGTCTTTACAGCGCACCCCACAGAAATTGTCCGTCATACAATCCGCGATAAACAGCGACAGGTGGTGAACCTGTTACAAAAACTCGATACAATAGAAAACCGCGTGGGTAACACCCCTGGAGGATATCCTTGGGAAGCAGCAGATTTACGCGAACAATTGTTAGAAGAAATTCGCCTGTGGTGGCGTACTGACGAGCTGCATCAGTTCAAACCAAGTGTACTCGATGAAGTAGACTACACGCTCCATTACTTCCAAGAAGTGTTATTTGATGGCATTCCCCAACTGTACAAACGCTTCAAATACGCTTTAGCTAACACCTTTCCTTGGCTAGAACCCCCGAGGAAAAACTTTTGCCGATTTGGTTCTTGGGTAGGTTCAGATAGAGATGGAAACCCATCAGTCACACCAGAAACCACCTGGCGAACAGCTTGCTATCAGCGCCAAATGGTGCTAGAGAAATATATTCACTCAGTCAAGCAGCTGATTGAATTATTGAGTGTGTCGATGCACTGGAGTGATGTTTTACCAGACTTGCTGGAATCTCTAGAATTAGATCAATCGCAGTTAAGCGAAATATATGACGCGCTAGCGCTGCGTTATCGGCAAGAACCGTATCGGCTGAAGCTTTCTTACGTGCATAAAAGGCTGGAAAATACACGCGATCGCAATACAGCTTTATATAAACGAGAAACGCCAAAAAATGAAGATGCCCCAATGTACCGTTCGGGTGCAGAATTTTTAGCAGAGTTGCGATTGATTCAACACAACCTGACAGAAACAGGTTTAAGCTGTCGCGAACTAGATAATCTAATTTGTCAAGTCGAAATTTTTGGCTTTGACTTAACGCAATTGGATATCCGACAAGAATCATCCCGCCATGCTGATGCGCTAAATGAGATTCTCGACTACTTGCAATTATTACCGCTATCTTATCACGAGCTATCAGAAGCTCAAAGAGTAGCTTGGTTAGTAGGAGAATTGCAAACTAGGCGTCCGTTAATTCCGGCAGAATTGCCATTCTCAGAAAAAACCAACGATGTAATTGAAACTTTCCGCGTAGCGCGATCGCTCAAACAAGAGTTTGGTGTAAATATCTGCCAAACTTATATCATTAGCATGTGCCGCGAAGTTAGCGACGTACTCGAAGTATTACTTTTAGCCAAAGAAGCAAGACTTTTCGATCCAGGTACTGCGATCGGCAGTATTCAAGTAGTTCCCCTATTTGAAACGGTGGAAGACTTGCAACGCTCAAAAAGCGTCATGCGTCAACTGTTTGAACTACCTTTATATCGCGCTTTATTAGCCGGCGGGTATCAAGTAGGGGAGAAGGGGGACAAGGAGACAGGGGGACAAGGGCAACAAGGGGGAAATTCCTCTTCCTTGTCTTCCCCCTTCCCCCCAACCCCACTTCGTGGGGACCCCAAAGCCCCCCCTCTCCCCCTCCCCCCCTCCTCCCCTCTCACCGCTAACTTGCAAGAAGTCATGCTGGGGTATTCTGACAGCAATAAAGACTCTGGTTTTTTGAGTAGTAACTGGGAAATTCACAAAGCTCAAAAATCATTGCAGAAAATAGCCGAAGATTATAGCATAAATGTGCGGATTTTCCACGGTCGCGGTGGTTCTGTGGGACGTGGTGGAGGACCTGCTTATGAAGCTATTTTGGCGCAACCTGGTCACAGTATTAACGGACGCATCAAGATTACAGAACAGGGTGAAGTTTTGGCTTCCAAATACTCTTTGCAGGATTTGGCTTTGTATCATATGGAAACCATCACTACAGCTGTAATCCAAGCTAGCTTGTTGCGGACAGGGTTTGATGATATTGAACCCTGGAATGAAATTATGGAAGAATTAGCAGCGCGATCGCGTACACATTATCGCTCTTTAATCTACGAGCAACCCGATTTTATCGACTTCTTCCACCAAGTAACGCCAATAGAAGAAATCAGCCAATTGCAGATTAGCTCTCGTCCAGCGCGTCGTCCATCTGGTAAGAAAGATTTAAGCAGCCTAAGAGCTATTCCTTGGGTATTTAGTTGGACGCAAACTCGATTTTTGCTACCTTCTTGGTACGGTGTCGGCACAGCTTTACAAGAATTCTTGAATGAAGAACCCGAAGAACACCTAAAATTATTGCGTTACTTTTATGTCAAGTGGCCCTTCTTCAAGATGGTAATTTCCAAGGCAGAAATGACCTTGGCAAAAGTAGACATTCAAATGGCGCAACATTACGTCCAAGAATTGTCACAACCAGAAGATAAAGCCCGCTTTGAGAAGGTGTTTGAGCAAATTGCTAGCGAATTTTATCTTACACGAGATTTGGTGCTAAAAATCACCGACCACAAACGGCTTTTGGATGGCGATCCTGTTTTGCAGCGTTCAGTGCAATTACGTAATGGTACAATTGTACCATTGGGTTTTATACAAGTCTCTATCATCAAACGGTTACGGCAGTCAATGACTAATACCACCTCTGGGGTTATTCATTCTCGTTACAGCAAGGGTGAGTTGCTGCGAGGGGCATTGTTAACTATAAACGGTATTGCCGCCGGTATGAGAAATACGGGTTGAGGTGGATAGTGGTTGGTGGATAGTGGATAGTGGTTATTGGGAGCGTAGATAGTGGAATTTGGATAGTGGATAACTGTTAACCGTCAACCAACAACCAACAACGCTCCAACCAACAACGCTCCAACCAACAACTAACCACTAACCACTAACAAAGCAAAAATGACTAAGAACAAAGTTCTAATTTGCACCTTTTTAGCGCTAACGTCAGGATTGGTTGGTGGTTATATGAGCGGGCAAATAACTTTAGCTATCCATAGCCAAAAGTGTCAAAATCAAGGTTGGGTATTAAAGGAAGTTTGTAACGCTTGGGTGACACCAGGAGCAATGTGGCAAGGTAGCACTACCGGACTGTGGACGGGGACAGTTTTAGGAGCGTTTGCTGGGGGTTTAGTGACGCGTCAATCTCGTAATTAGCCCTCTTCTATGACCCTGGAGAAAGAATAATAATTATGAAGCCCTGACGATTAAAATCGCGGCTACACAAACAAAGTCCGCCTACGCGGACTAATCTGAAAAGAGGGTTTCAAATGTAATTATTTTTGACCAAGCCCCGTTGGGGCGGGGTGTAGGGTGTGGGGTGTGGGGTGTAGGGAAAGAGATAGCCCCAACAACCAGTGGGAAACATACGCCCCGTCTTTTAAG
>NZ_JBPAOH010000212.1:0-10033 GCF_050875635.1 Tolypothrix sp. VBCCA 56010 | reverse complement strand
CTGCCCCCCCTGCTCCCCCTGCCCCTCCTCCCCCTTGTCCCCCACTCCCCCCTCCCCCTCTCTCAAACTGGGCTGACTTTAGCTCGATAAAGCAGCTTATCACCTTGACGGTAGCCTGTATAACGTATCTTGACTTTTTCTCCTGGTTGTGCTGTCCCTTCCATCAATTGATGTATCTGCGGATCGTAGGATAATTCAGCTCCCACGGGTGCGATCGCTTCCACTTTCCATTGTTGTAATAATTTTTCTAAAGGTTTTTGTACTAAAGGCAATATTTTTACCGCTGCTAGCTGCGGATTCTCTTGCGCTTTCTGTGCTGCGGTGGGAAATTGCAATAATAAAGACTCTAGCAATTGCAAACTCGTCTGCTGAAACTCTTGCTGCAATACTTCGCGCTGTTGTTCTAATTGCAGAAGCGATCGCTGATACTCTGTTTTTAAATTCGTTATTTGTTGTAACAATTCTTGATTTGATGCATTCTCTTTCACCAACTCCACCTGAGAAAAAATTGCTATTAATTCACCCAACGGCATCTGTAACACTTGCGACAGTTTGAGCAACACATCTACTCGCATCTGCTGAACTTCTCCCCGTCGCAACCGCAAAATTTGCCGCTCTGAAACACCAGCAGCTTGACTCAAAGCTTTAAAACTAGAAACACCCACACGTTGCATTAAGTTTTGCAACGTATGGGTGAAGTTTAACGAAAATGCCTCATTCATAAGAATTGGAAATTGGGAATTGGGAATTGGGCAATGGGCAATGGGCAATGGGCATTGGGCTTTTCCTCTCTTCAATTTCCCATGCCCCATTACCATTCTTATTCTTCCAGCAAACTTCTCAACATCCAAGCAGTCTTTTCATGTACCTGCATCCACTGAGTCAATAAATCCGCTGTAGGTTCATCGGGCACCTTTGCACGGCACTGGCTTCCCCATGCCCCATGCCCAATGCCCCATGCCCAATGCCCCATGCCCAATGCCCACTAACACTCAACAACCAACAACTATCAACCAACAATTAACTTTTCTTACGCCAAATGCATCTTCAAAACGCTCTTGGGTGCTTTGCGGACTCTGGCTAAGATTGTTTCTTTGCCTAAGCGCTGGCAAGCTTCGTAACGATGGCAACCTGAAAAGCCATAATACTGTCCATCTACTTCTAGGACATCTATCGGTTCTTGCTGCCCGATCGCATCAATTGATTCCATCAAGGCTTGCACTTTTTGCGGATCGTTGGCACGGGGTAAAGGACGTTTTATCTGATTTAGTGGAATTTCTTGTACCCTAACCATAAGGGATATCCTTGTCTAGTTCTTTTTTTGTGTTTCTACATAAATCATAATCGTTATGACTTCGTTTTGCAAGTTTTTCATGCAAAACAAGCAATGATATCATTAGGTAGCTCATGCGACAAAACCACTACGCTGTAAAGCAAATCGATCATCCACCCCAAAGTCAGGCTGGGGGCACAATCAAGTCAGTAACGATGAAAATCACGTTATGGCGTTTTTCTTACGCAGTACTGACGACATTTTGCTTATTGGGGCTGACTGGTGCATCAAGTCCTGGGAGCAAAGCAAAAGATGTAGAACTAAGAATTGGGATTGTGCAGCGATTTGGAGATAAACCCACAGAGCAGCTGCAACTAGAGCCGACAAAAGGCGATCGCTTAAAGCTGAAATTTACCACAAACAAAACAGAGCAAACTCTAGTTACCACTAACCCGGTAAAACTGGAAACAGTTATGCAACCTTTACCTCAACCGATAGTTGAGGAGAAAGTAGTTTTAGGCACTTTTCGTACCTTTGAAACTGCGGAAGACAACGCCAAAAGCTGGCGTAAAAAGGGAATACAAGTAGAAATAGCACAGCCAGAACGCTGGCAAGTTTGGGCGAAACGTGATGTATACAAAACTCCGTTATTGCGGCGCTTGTTATTGCAAAGTGTGCAAAAAAATACAAAGACAACAAGTGTATACATCGACACCCAAATTCTTAAACAAGTGCCGCGAGTGAGTTGGGTAGTAAATGGCAACCGCTATAGTCCAAATAATTTAGAAATTAGCAGCGATAAAAACTTGATTCGGGTGAATGAAGGTAAAAAACCAGAAAATGCTCGTCTTTATGCAGGACACCTAGAGTTACAGTCAAACGCCTATGGTACTTACACTTTAGTGAATGAAGTGCCTTTAGAAACTTATTTGCGCGGGGTTGTGCCTTATGAAATTGGCAATTCGGCACCTGTAGCCTCGCTAGAAGCACAAGCGATTTTGGCGCGGACTTACGTTTTGCGGAATGTACGCAGATTTGAAGTAGATGGGTATCAATTATGTGCGGACACTCACTGCCAAGTTTATTATGGGCTGAATGACGTTTCTCCCGCCACAGATAAAGCGATCGCTTCCACAAGGGGGATGGTACTAACTTATCAAAATCAGCTAGTGGATGCATTATATTCTTCCACTACAGGCGGTGTAACAGCTTCGTTTAGCGATGTTTGGAATGGTGACGATCGCCCATATTTACGACCGGTGCTGGATGCGGCAGTTAATTTTTGGAGCTTATCGGATGAGAGTTTAGCATCAGAAGAGAACTTTCAGCGGTTTATCAATCGCAAAGAAGGATTTAACGAAAGCGATCGCCAACTGTTTCGCTGGCGTTTTGAAAGCAGCCTCCAAGACATTACCAAAGACTTGCAGAAATTTCTCACAGTGAAAAAGAGTCCCTTTGCCAAGTTTAAAACCATTAAAGAGATGACAGTAGTAGAGCGCAGTAAAAGCGGACGCATACTCAAACTAAACGTCAAAACTGATATTGGCACTTTTAGTTTATACAAAGATGAAGTTCGCAGCGCCTTTGCCGCACCCAGAAGTACGCTTTTTTATCTGCAAAGAGTGAGTAAAGGCGAATCTAAACTGTGGGGATATGCTTTTATTGGCGGTGGTTTAGGACATGGAGTTGGTTTGAGTCAAACTGGCGCTCAAAGTTTAGCTAAACTCGGTTGGGCAAGTGCAAAAATTCTCCAATTCTACTATCCCGACACGCAAATTCAAATTCTGAGCAACAACATTAAGCCTTAGTAGGAATTCGCGCCCCAGAGCGCTATGAGCGCTGACTACGCAAAAAGAGCAGACACAATAGAGCAATTATTTTTCCTCATTTGTGCTGCTTCTTTTATTTACCTGTCTTTATAACGCGTGCGATCGATGAATGTTTTTATCTAGAACTTACGCACTCATGTCGTCGTCAAAGCTTGAATTTACGTAGGGGCAATTCATGAATTGCCCCTACAAGACTTTAGTGGGTGCGTAAGTCCTATTATCGGGGACTTGCAGCAAGCGCCAAACTCTTAGTAAAGGTCTTCTTCTTTGTGGGTTTGGATTGTGCAGTCTCCGGTTGGGTAAGCCACACAAGTCAAAATATATCCAGCTTCCATTTGGTCGTCGTCTAAGAAAGACTGGTCAGACTGGTCTGGAGCTGAACCCGATGTCAGTTGACCTGCACAGGTAGAACAAGCACCAGCGCGACAAGAGTAAGGTAGGTCAAGACCTTGTTCTTCAGCAGCGTCTAGAATATAGGTATCATCATCAACGTCGATGGTTTGGTTAAGACCTTCAGCTTCGCTGACCAGGGTCACTTTATAAGTTGGCATTTTTTAATCCTCTCTTTTGCAGACCGTATAAGTTATCCTAAAGCAAACTATCGGCTGATCTAATAAGTTCAGCCGTTTATTCAAATTTGCTTCAATTCTGATACTACGAGAAAAACTAAACGATGTAACTGGAATTTGAACGCGATTAGTAATGAAATTTAGTTAGTTAATCCTGATGAGTTTTACTTATATATTTATCCTGAGATGGATGCTACCAGAAAGGACTATAATCTGGAAAAATCCGGAATTTATGAACAAATCACTTTGGTTTACGCAAATTGCCATTAGTGGATGAGCCTTGCCCAGAGGTTTACAAGTTTACTAAAGCGTTATAAACGGCTGAAGCAATTAACTCAGTCCTATAGAGAAAGATAAACAGAATTGGTGAGGATATGTACGATGACGGCTTTTGTGGAAAAAGCAAGTGTGGGCGTGGGTTTGATTGGTACTGGGTATGTGGCAAAATTAAGGGCTGAAGCATTTCTTCATGATGAGCGATCGCATTTACTTGCGATTGTCGGTAATACCCCAGAAAAAACAGCATCTCTAGCTTCAAACTACCAAGCAGAAGCGATGAGTTCTTGGCAACAGCTAGTAGAGCGCGATGATATAGATTTGGTGGTAATTTGTAATGTAAATCGAGATCATGGAGCGATCGCACGAAAAGCACTGCAAGCTGGCAAACACCTAATTGTCGAATATCCCCTGTCTTTAAACGTCGTAGAAGCAGAAGAACTCGTTGCCTTAGCCAAAGCACAAAATAAACTTCTCCATGTCGAACATATCGAACTTTTGGGCGGTTTGCATTTAGCTTTAAAGCAATACTTACCACAACTTGGGGGATTATTTTATGTGCGCTACAGCACCATCAAGCCGGAACACCCCGCACCGCGTAAATGGACTTTTAATCATGATTTATTCGGTTTTCCCTTAATGGGTGCGTTGTCTAGATTACATCGACTAACCGATTTGTTTGGTGAAGTGACTACCGTTAACTGCCATCAACGATTTTGGGAGACAGAAACAGAATATTACCAAAGCTGTTTTTGCATTAGTCAACTGTCGTTCAACAGCGGACTTTTAGCGCAGGTAGTTTATGGTAAAGGTGAAACTTTATGGCAAGCAGAACGCAAGTTTGAAGTTCATGGCGAAAACGGCGGGTTGATTTTTGAGGGCGATAAAGGAGTTTTAATAGAAAATGGGAAAACAACGCCGATAGAAATTGGTACGAAGCGGGGTTTATTTGCCAAAGATACAAAAATGGTCTTAAATCGTCTTTTTAATGGCACTCCTTTGTACGTTACTCCAGAGGCAAGCTTGTATACTTTAAAGGTTGCTGATGCCGCAAGGCAAGCAGCCGAGACTGGTTTAACTATGTATATGGGTCGTGTCGATAACGCATAAAAATCTCTCTTCCCCAATCCCCAGTCCAAGCGTCCCCACTCCCCACTCCCCACTCCCCACTCCCCACTCCCCACTCCCCAGTTAGATTAAATTATATGAAAAGCGAAACCATCGTTCTTTTATCTCACAGAGAAATAGACAAAATGCGTCAAGCTGGACGTTTGGCAGCCGAATTATTACACCATCTTGAACCAATGGTCAAGCCGGGAGTTAGCACTTTGCAACTCAATGATGAAGCGGAACGTTGGACGCAGGCACATAAAGCAAAAAGCGCACCTTTGGGTTACAGAGGTTTTCCCAAGTCAATTTGCACCAGTGTAAATGAGGTAGTTTGTCACGGCATACCTAACGCCAAACAAATCCTCAAAGAAGGTGACATCATTAATATTGATGTCACACCACTAGTTGAAGGCTACCACGGCGATACATCGAAAACATTCTTCGTTGGTAAGCCTTCGCCAAAAGCGAAAAAGCTGGTTGAGGTGACACAAGAATGCCTGAGACTAGGTATTGCTGAGGTGAAGCCAGGGGCACGCATTGGCGATATTGGTGCGGCAATTCAAGAATATGCGGAAGCGCAAGGCTTTTCTGTAGTGCGAGACTTTGCCGGACATGGTGTGAGTAATGTTTTCCACACTGCACCGGAAATTCTTCATTATGGCACGCGGGGCAAAGGCAAGCGTCTTAGAGCGGGGATGGTTTTTACTATCGAGCCAATGATTAACGAAGGCACTTGGGAAGTTGAAATTCTTAGCGATAAATGGACAGCTGTCACACGCGATCGCAAACTTTCCGCTCAATTTGAGCATACCCTAGCTGTGACTGAAGACGGCGTAGAAATCCTCACCCTACGCGAAAGCGAAACCTAATCTTTCTAACCGTAGTGAGGACTGAAGTCCTCCTTTGGACACAAAAGGACTGAAGTCCTTACTACAAAAAACTCTCAATCGCATCACAAGCAGTTTTAAATCCATCTTCTGTTTGCAGAATCTGCTTGATTTCTAAAGCTTTAGTTTTGTATTCAGGATTGCTTAATAATACTTATAATTTATTCAAGAAAAGATTTACTTTATACTACTTTCTAGAAATCCCCCCTACTTATACCTAGCAGGACAATTAAGAACGGCATTGTCTGGTTAATCGTGGCTATAAAGCATTACCAGCATCGGTACAGCAGCAAAAATACTGTATTATTAATACTTAATCTTTTTTAAGCGAAACCGAAGGTGAATTATGCTTCCTTCAGGCATTACATGGCTCATTCCAGTAGCTTTAACTTTAGTCGGTTTAGCGTCGAATGTAAAAAGTGCGATCGGCGCTTCGCCGCAGCGCTTCGCTATCGCCCAGACTAACGATAAGATTTATGAATTTAGCATTTCCCACACAGTATTTACCGACATTGATACAACTGCAAGACCAGACTTGAACATCTCAAAAGTGACCGATAGAGAAGAGGGATACTGCAAGTCTAGCTATCTGCAAAAACTTTTGCACGATCGCAGATGTATCGTTTTGTCGCCAAATTATGGCGATCGCTGTTTTCGGAGTCGCTTCTTGGACAATTTTATATACTACCCCAGTTCGTTGCAGATTTTGCAGAGATTCTGGGACAATCGCAATACCCAAACCACCTGCAACTAAGCTGACAATCGTTTGCATTTGAATCGCTTCTTGAGTGACGTTGGGACTAAAACCCGCTTGCTGACACAGACTGATAATTAAATCGTAGAGTCCAGGTGCTAAGATACGCGGAAATAAAATGAAAGGTTCATTTTTAAGCGATCGCAAACAAACATTACTATGATTTGCTAGCAGATGCGTATCAGGTAATGCTACCACCAACGACTCTTGAAAAATTATTTCCCAGTTCAATGTGTCATCTTCTACAGGTGGACGCACAAACCCCACATCAATTCGACTTTCCCGCAACCATCGTAACTGTTCATTTGTCGTTAATTCGTGCAACTCTAGCCTCACTTCCGGAACGCTGCTACGAAAAGCCCGCAATATTTTTGGTAAAATATTATACGGTGCAGAGCTAACAAAGCCAACAACCAGTTGTCCCATTTCCCCCCGACTGGTTTGCCTTCCAACTTGAATTGCCTGTTCTAATTGCTTGAATATTTGCTGCACTTCATCTAGAAAAACTTGTCCTGCTTCAGTTAACTGCACTTTTCGTTTAGTGCGGTGAAACAGTTCAAAGCCTAATTCTGTCTCAAGCTGGCGAATTTGTTGACTTAAAGGTGGTTGGGCAATATGCAACCTTTCTGCTGCGCGTCCAAAGTGCAATTCTTCCGCCAAAGTCATAAAGTACCGTAGATGCCGTAGTTCCATTGCACACCATAACTCATATCTTTTAAATATTAATTAAAGCTTAAAAATATATTGGACATAATTAAAAATCTTTTCTATCGTAATGATTAAGCTGTCATCAACCTAGTGTGCAAGGTAGAGGGCAAGCAATGCACACTCTGTAATTTCACTATTTATGGAGTATCTTTTGATGATAAAAAATAATTGGAATGCTGCCCTTTACGAAGATAAACACGCTTTTGTGTGGCAGTATGGCGAAGACTTGCTGCAACTATTAAACCCCAAGCAACAAGAACGCATTTTAGATTTAGGTTGTGGTACTGGGCAATTAACAGAAAAAATTGCTACATCTGGCGCTGTTGTTATGGGAATTGATAACGCGCCGGCGATGATTTCCAAGGCAAAACAAAACTATCCCCATATTAGATTTAACGTAGCTGATGCAAGAAACTTTCAAGTAGAACAGCCTTTGGATGCAGTTTTTTCTAACGCAGCGCTGCATTGGATTAAAGAACCAGATGCGGTAATTCGTAGTGTTCATCAAGCGCTGAAACCGGGGGGACGTTTTGTAGCAGAGTTTGGTGGTAAGGGAAATGTGCAAGCAATTACCACAGCTTTAGAAACTGCTTTACAAGAGATAGGAATTTCCCAACCCCAAGCACTGAATCCTTGGTATTATCCGAGTATTGGTGAGTATGCGACTCGCTTAGAAAAGCATGGATTTGATGTCAATTACGCTGTTTTATTTGCGCGTCCTACACCACTAGCAGACGCAGATGCAGGAATGGCGAATTGGATACAAATGTTTGCATCTGCCTACTTTACAGAACTTTCCCATCAACAACAAATGCAAGTAATTCGCAAAGTTGAAGAAAGCTTAAAACCAACACTTTATCAAGATAAAACTTGGATAGCAGATTACCGCCGAATTCGCATTCTTGCTGTGAAAATGTAAGAAATTTGGAAAAATTTTCTTATTTTTTCGTAATTAGAAAACTAAATGATCGAGCTTGGAAGCATAATTATGTGTTTCATATTATGCCCTAATTTTCCGTATATCTATTTAAAGATATAAATATGATTTTAAGATAACTTTATACAAAACTATAGCTCAATAACTAGCATATTAACTTGATTTAGTCGAATTTAGAGCAAAAACACCTCAGTAAAACTACAGTTGTAATTGTATAGTTTCTGTGAAGAAACGGTAAACTGCTTTATTTTTATTTACCAACAAAGTAGATTAAATTAGATATAAATCAGGATGCTTACCAACTACAATTTCTTTTTCCCATATTTTTGGGCTGGAGTAAAAAAGCAAATTGTCAAAATTGGGTGCAAGATTTGGAATTTGAAACAGTAACACTTCATACATTCACTCTACAGGAATCATTTCATGAAGAAAAGGCAGAAATTAGCGCTGGCAACCGCTAGCCTTGCTTTGGGTTGCGGTGCAATCCAAGCTAAACCAGCACAAGCTGCCGTAGTTGGTGGTCGGATTGACACCTTTGCTGCTGCCAGCTTAACCGATGCCCTACCGGCTGTTCAGGCACTTTACCAGCGAAGAAACCCAGGCGTCACCTTTACCTTTACCAATACCTTTGGGGCTTCTGGTACTCTCGTTAATCAAATCCTAATGGAAAGACCTACACCTATAGATATCTTCTTCCCAGTATCCCAAGCACCCTTAAATACTCTAGAGTCTAACAACAAACTAATAGCGGGAACCAGGCAAGACCTACTAAGAAACACCTTAGCTATAATCGCGCCGATAAATTCAACCAGACCGATATCAAGTGTTCAAGACTTGACAGGTTCACAAGTGCGTAAAATAGCTATTGGCGATCCTGCGGTTGTTCCAGCCGGACAGTTCGCCACGCAATTATTTAACAATTCAGGGATATCGGATCAAATCCAAGACAAACTTGTCTTAGGTAGCAATGTGCGGGAAGTACTATCATTAGTTGCAAGCCCGACCAATGATGGGATAGATGCGGGCGTTGTTTACACCACAGACGCTCTCACACAACCTAATACAGTCAAAATTGTAAACACTCCGTCTACCGACCTTTACAATCCGATTGTTTATCAATCTGCTGTACTCCAAGAATCTGCAAACCCAAACGGAGCGATAGATTTCAACAACTTTTTGGCTAGCCCTGAAGCATCAAGGGTGTTTGCTAGATATGGATTCACTCCGGTCAATCCGGTCCCCGAACCGCTTACTATTGGTGGCTCAATAGCAGCAGGTGCATTTGGCATTGCGATGAAGCGAAAGGTAGCAGCAAAAGCCAAAGCTAAAGCAGGAGTGAATTAAAGCTTTTTGCCAGTACTTGCAATCAAAATTGAACTCACAACTGAACTGCACATAGCAATTAACCCAGGTGAAGCCTGGGTTTTTTTTGATAACGCTCTTTTTGGCGATACGCACGCCAAAAAATCTTAATAACGCACAGTCGGTGTATCGTCACGCAATTCCAACTAACTTTGCGCTTAAATCCCACAGCTTTTTAGCTTTGTTATTATCGCTAGCTTCGTTAGAAACTTCTTGCACAAAAGATTTACAGAAAGCCGGCGGGAAAGCCCACTCCACGCGCGGGGTGGGATGAACCGTCGCCCGCCGACTTGGGGCCCTATCGCATTGGGCATTGGCATTCTTTCCC
>NZ_JBPAOH010000211.1:0-10248 GCF_050875635.1 Tolypothrix sp. VBCCA 56010 | reverse complement strand
CATGTCAATCAAGTTCATAAAAATAATTGTGAACCTGTATCGTCAGCTAAATTGATATATTTGACTAGAAACGAATATAAAATGATTAAAGTTCTGCAATACCCAAGCAGAAGCAGTCGCGAATTTAGATCAAGTTCCCCAGACAGGTGCATTAGTGGCGATCGGTTATCCTAAATTCAAAGGTGGTTTGGGTGGTTATGCTCGTTTTATTGCCATCTGTCCTCCAAACTGGCAATATGGTGTTTCCGTCGGTCAGATTCCTGAATCTCCTTTGCCAAAAGCATCATTACCACTCCACTGGGATAAACAGCTTGGTGTCCGAATACGCTAGAACGCATTTGCCTAGAAAAACTGACTGGTTATAAACATAGTTTTTTCTTGAGTATTTGTTCCATTTCTCGGAAATCCTCATCAGTTTGAGGAAATGGATATTTCGGACTGTTCGGATTCCCTCGTTTGATTAAAGCTTCGATCGCATCATCTTCTTCTCGGTGAGCCAAAACATAGGCTCTCAATTCTTGACGGGTCATTCTGCTAAAGTCAGGCTTCGTCATCGTTAAACCTCGATTGACCATCAGGAAAAATCAGAATCTCTAGACTCTCAACCACACCAGCAAGGATAAACACTGTCTTGGTATTTTGGTTGTACCGAAATACATGTATAGGCTGATACCCATTCTAGAGCATCTGACATACTCTAACGCAGGCAAGAGCCTGTTCTGTAGTGGGCATACACTTTCAATAATCTGCTAATCTTGCCTGCATCCACTTAATATCAGTTTTGCTAAATGCTGGTGGTGGGGGAAGCTTGTTGTAATCAATTGACAAATCATACCCCGCTTCTGAGTAAATTGCATTGAGGGCAGCTTGTAAGTCCAGAACTGCGTCGGGGTCGGGTTCTCGCAGCGGAACGGGAATTGTGGGAAGGGTATCTTGTAATGTCACAGACCACACGTCGATAACCCCAGATCCTGCACGGGTAAGTGTAACCAAGTATGGTACATCTGGTAAGCGTGGGTGATTAAATGGACGGCTTCCTCGACGCAACAAGTCAATTTCAATGAGATGGACGTTGGCGTTATAGAGACGCAGGCGTTTTTTGCGGTAGTCAGTGATATTCGGTTCGCGCTTATTTGCAGGTGAGAGAATTTCAATACACGATACAAGTACGTTGTTGGTGGTGTCTCGAATTTCGATGGTGGGGACGCGGACTGTAACGGGTTGAATGACTGGAAGTGTAAGTTGTGCAGGTGTGGTGGCAATATTTGATTGGCGAGTGTCCGGTTCTGGTGTTGAGGTACGCTGTCGTATTTGCAACACTTCCACATCAGGGTAGAGGATGCCGATTTCGCACTCAGGAGATGTGTCTTCTACCACGTATATTTCCAACCGTGCGGCATATTTAGGACGTAACTGCGGTGCGAGAAAGGCGCGAAGTTTGCCGGAGAGTGCGTTATGGACATCGGGCCACAGTCCAGCTTCGAGATATGGGTCCATGCCGGGGAAAGGAGAGGGCATCGCAATTAAGTGTGGGCATACACTGTTATTTATATGATAGCGAGTACAACAATACCCTAAAAGACGTACTGCTCTTGGGGGCAATGACTACCTCATTTACAGGCGATCGCCTAATAATCGAAAAAATCTCGTATAAATTCACAGAACAAAACTGGCGACATTACTGTTTAGATTAATAAATAGCTTGAGTAATACCACTCAAAAAAATCAATTTTACAAATAAATAATTAAGTATTAATCCGTAATCAATTTGTAAAAAAAAAGACATAGCTGCCTAATTAATCTGTAAAAGTTGAAATAACAGCTTTTAATATCAGCAGACTTGAATAAATTAAAGCTGATTTTTTAGTAATGTTTTTGGTGCATTGCTATCAATTTTATACAGGTTTTTTTGCATATACATCATTTATCTTAAAAGGAAGATTGACGTATGACAATTACATTGACAAAAGGACAGCGTATATCCCTTGATAAAGTTGCCCCAGGACTGTCTGAAGTATTTGTTGGTTTGGGATGGGATGTTAAAGCCACAGACACTGGTCACGACTTTGATTTAGATTCATCTGTCTTTCTATTAAGTGCGAATGGAAAGTTGATTTCTGACGCTCACTTTATCTTCTATAACAATCAGACAAGTCCTGACCCAGACAAATCAGTTCAACATACTGGGGATAACCTGACAGGTGCAGGCGAGGGAGATGATGAAATCATCAAAATTGACCTCAAAAAAGTACCTGATAATATTCAAACAATTTTAATTGCTGTAACCATTCATGAAGCCGAAGCGCGGCGTCAGAATTTTGGTCAAATACAAAATGCATTTGTGCGGGTTGTCAATTCCCAGACAAATGAAGAAGTAGTTCGCTACGACCTTGTGGAAGATTACTCCACAGAGACATCAATGATTATGGCTGAACTTTACTTCAAAGAAGATCAATGGCGTATCAATGCTGTAGGGTCTGGTTATCAAGGTGGCTTACAAGCACTTCTTGAACGCTACAAATAGAGAATTCTTTGGCGACAAAACTGAAGCTTAGTCAAAGACAAGAACACTAAAAAAATTAAGGAGTTATCAAACAATGGCAGTTACGTTAACTAAAGGACAGCGCGTATCTCTTGACAAAGTTGCACCAGGACTTACTGAAGTATTTGTTGGTTTGGGATGGGATGTCAAAGCAATGGATACAGGCTTTGATTTTGACTTAGACGCTTCAGCCTTCTTACTAGGAAGTAACGAAAAACTAATTTCTGATAACCACTTTATTTTCTACAATAACCTCACCAGCCCAGATTCAAATAAATCAGTTCAACACACAGGAGATAATCTTACAGGCGCCGGCGATGGTGATGATGAAGTCATCAAGATTAATTTGCAAAAAGTTCCTGCTGAAGTTCAGAAAATTGTCATTACTGTAACCATCCACGAAGCCGCAGAAAGACATCAAAACTTTGGTCAAGTTCAAAATGCTTTTGTGCGTGTTGTTAATGCTCAAACAAGCCAAGAAGTAGTTCGATACGACTTAGTAGAGGATTACTCAATCGAAACTGCATTAATTATGGCTGAAATCTATCGTAAAGACGGAGAATGGCGTTTAAATGCCGTTGGCTCCGGCTATCAAGGTGGATTAAAAGCTTTATTAGACCGTTATAGCTAGGAGATTTATTATGGCAATTAGTTTGCAGAAAGGACAACGAATTTCACTTTCTAAAGAAGCCCCAGGTCTAACCAAAATGATGTGCGGACTTGGCTGGGATGTTGCAAAGCGATCGGGTGGCGGATTTTTTAGTAATTTTGGTGGCGGTGGTCATGAATATGACTTAGATGCATCTGTGATTTGCCTAGATGCGAATGGCAAATTAACAGCTAAAGAGAATATTATCTACTTTGGTAATCTTCAGCATTTATCGGGAGCAATCACTCACACAGGAGACAATTTGACTGGTGCAGGCGATGGCGATGACGAGGTGATTATTATCGATTTGCCTCGTGTACCTGCCCAAATTGCCAAGTTAATTTTTGTAGTTAACATTTACGAATGCATTGCTCGCAAACAAGATTTTGGTCAAGTCGAAAATGCCTTTGTGCGTTTAGTTAATAGTTCTAATAATAAAGAACTAGCTCGATATAATCTCTCTGGCAAAGATTATAACGGGATGACTGGGATGATTTTAGCTGAAGTGTATCGACACAATAATGAGTGGAAAATGGCAGCTATAGGCAATGGCATCAATGTCAATGGCTTAGGGGAACTTATTGCATCTTACTGTTGAATACTGAGGAAACTCATAATTATGGCTATTACACTTCAAAAGAGTGGCGATTCTCACAAGATAGACTTGAGTAAAGCTGGTAAATCTAAGCAGGTAACGGTTCATGTCAACTTGAATTGGAACCAGCAATCTAATCAAAACGCTGGATTCTTTAGTAAGCTGCTTGGAGGTAACAATGCCCCTGACCTTGATTTAGGTTGTATGTATGAAACAGTTAATGGTGCTAAAGGAGTCATCCAACCTTTAGGAGGAAATTTTGGAGCAAAAAATTCTCCCCCTTATATCTTTCTTGATAAAGATGACCGTACTGGGGCTGCTTCAGACGGTGAAAATATGTTCATTTACAGACCAGATACTATCAAACGAGTCATGTTTTTTGCTTTGATTTATCAGGGAGCGCCCGATTTTGGTTCTGTGGGTGGTCGGATGCTTTTCAAAGTTAGTAATGGCGAAGAAATTTATCTCGAACTCAATAATCCAGATAAAAATCGACCTTTATGTGCAGCAGCTATGGTGAGCAATCTCGGATCTCAAGTAACGATTTTGAAGGAAGAGAAATACTTTGGCGGACACAAAGAAGCAGACGATTATTATCGTTTTGGCTTTAATTGGGTAGCTGGCTCAAAATAAAATGTCGCTTTACGATCGCCTGAATCTTACTAAAACTAATCGTAAGCTTCAAATGCCAATTTGGGAACGGATTAACCTGACTAGACCGCCAAAACTGCGCTGTCAAGGTTGCCGTTCCCGTATCCAAACTAACTGGCGAGTATGTCCGTTTTGTGGATGGTTGATTGCTGGGAAAAACAGCGAAATCCGTCATTGTGTCTGGGTCGATCTTTCAGGTATGAATATCAGTACTGAGGACGATGTAATGCTAGAAATTATCGCCGATTCCCTAGCTCAAGTCTTCAGTGCTTTTAGAAGTGTCAATCTTTTCTTAACTTCAGATCCACCTGATGAAAAACAGTGGGGGCAAAACTTTACCCATGTCTATGTGTTTGTCGATCAACAGCCTGTTGACTATCTGGGAATTGCTAGTTTTAGTCATGGCAAAGTTACAGACCGTGCTGCTGTTCGCATAGACCAAATACTTAATGCTTCTTATCGGGCAAGTCGGAATATTAGCCAATTGTCGAACTTAATTGCTAATACTATCACCCACGAAATCGGTCACACTTTAGGATTAGACCACTCTCAACTGCCAACAGATGTGATGCACGATGGGTTAGATCATCGAATTCACAGCTTGATGCCTCCCTCGTTTCATGCTGAACAAATCATCTTGATGAATAATGCCATTCGCAAACATAAAAGCTCGGCATAGCGTTTTTAAACGCAGAGTAACGCTGAGTAAGCGCTAAGGTACGCAGAGTTTTTAGTTACGATATTGGACAATTTTATCCTAAATATTAGTCAAAATTTGAGTTTTTATGTGGGATTTAGAGAGTTTATTGCTTTTGAGGATTGAAGAGATTTAACATGCTTACTAATGATAATAATAAGGTTCAGAAAGCTCAATTACCTTTTACAGGATTAACTTCTGAACAGGTCAAGGTCAATCGCGAAAAGTACGGTGCTAATATTCTCACTCCTCCAAAACGCGACCCTTTGTGGAAATTGTTTTTAGAAAAATTTGAAGATCCGGTAATTCGGATTTTAATGATTGCGGCAGCGATCGCTATTAGTGTGGGGATTTTTGAGGGTGAATATGCTGAAGGCTTGGGGATTGTAGCTGCTATTTTATTAGCGACTACTCTCGCCTTTGTCAACGAATATAAAGCGAGTCAAGAATTTGATATCCTGAATCAAGTTTACGATGAAGTTGCAATTAAAGTTATCCGAGATGGCAACTTTACCACCATTCCCCGCAAAGATTTAGTTGTCGGTGATATTGTATACGTCGAACAAGGTGAAGAAATCCCGGCTGATGGACAAATTTTAGAGGAAGTCTCTCTAGAAATCGACCAGTCAAAAATCACCGGCGAAGCAGAACCAGTTAAAAAACTTACTCAAGCTGACTTCTTAGCTGAAGGTATCAAAGAGCAAACTTACCCCGCTGACAAAGTTTATCGCAGCACGATGGTTGAGCAAGGATATGGTTATTTAGAAATTATTGCCGTTGGTGATAATACTGAAATTGGTAAATTATCCACAGCGATCGCTTCTGTAGAAACTCAAGAAGAAACTCCGCTTAATCGTCAATTAGAAAAACTTAGCAAACTAATTGGCGTAGTTGGTCTTGGCTTTGCTGGTGTCACTTTTTTATCTTTGCTGGTACGCGGTTTTGTCACCAAAGAGTTAAGCCTGAGTTCTCAACAGTGGTATGTTGTTGGACTGTTAATTGCTAGTGTGTTAGTGGCACTTAGTCGAGTGTGGCTACCTGTGATTTACGATGGTTTAGAGTTAGCTGGTAGTAAACTTGCAGCACCAGAATGGTTAGAAAACAATGGTCTGATTAGCTGGCTGAAAACTGTTGGTATAGGGCTTGTAATTTTCGCTGTTGGGCTTGGTTTAGGCTATCCTCTGGGACTAATTCCTGGTTCTGTGAATAACTGGGTGCCTGCTAGTGTTGCTAAAGCCTTGCTGCATTATTTCATGGTAGCTGTAACGATTATTGTCGTAGCTGTTCCAGAAGGGTTGGCGATGAGTGTTACTCTCAGCCTAGCCTATAGTATGAGAAAGATGGCTGCATCAAATAATTTGGTACGTCGGATGCACGCTTGCGAAACTATCGGTTCCGCGACAGTGATTTGTTCTGATAAAACTGGCACTCTTACCCAAAATCAAATGCGGGTGCATGAAGCCGATTTTCCTAGTTTGAATTCTCAATTGATGCCAGCAGTTAGAGATGTGCAAGCGTTAATTGCCGAAGCGATCGCTACTAATAGTACTGCTGATTTAGAGAAAAAACCTTTAACTGCTCCTCGTGCTATTGGCAACGCTACCGAAGGAGCTTTACTTTTATGGTTAGATAGTCAGGAAATTGATTATATATCCTACCGGGGTAACTTTCAAATTAAAAACCGAATGCCCTTTTCTGGTCAGAAAAAATACATGGGTACAATCGGCACTTCATCTGTAACCGGGGAGGATGTACTTTATATCAAAGGAGCGCCAGAAGTAATTTTAGAACGTTGTTCGCACATTTTGACAGAACAAGGGCTAGAACCACTAAAGCAGAAAGCAGCGATCGCATCTTTAATTAAAGAATACCAAAAGCGAGGAATGCGGGCGCTTGGATTTGCTTACCACGATGTCCCCCAGTATTCAAGTGAGACGGATTTAGATGAAATTGCTCACAACATGACTTGGCTGGGGTTTGTGGCAATTATAGACCCCTTGCGTCCAGAAGTACCTGATGCCATTGATGCTTGCTTACATGCAGGGATGCAGGTAAAAGTTGTCACAGGTGATAACTCCGAGACAGCGAAAGAAATTGCCCGTCAAATTGGACTTTGGGAAAAAGATGATGATTTTAACAGTGGTTATCTGCATTTAACCGGTCAACAATTTGCCCAACTCAGTGACTTTGAAGCAAGTCAAGCAGTGCTGGAATTAAAAATACTTTCCAGAGCGCGACCGCTTGATAAACTAAGGTTGGTGAAACTGTTACAAGCTCAAGGTGCGGTGGTAGGTGTCACTGGCGATGGTACAAACGATGCTGCGGCACTCAAACAAGCCCAAGTAGGTTTAGCAATGGGGAGTGGTACAGCGATCGCCAAAGAAGCTAGCGACATCATTCTCCTTGACGATTCTTTCGGTAGTATTGTGAATGCAGTTGTCTGGGGGCGATCGCTTTACCAGAATATCCAAAGATTTATTCTGTTTCAATTAACCATCAACGTTGTCGCTTTGGGAATTGCTTTAATCGGTCCATTCATCGGAGTCGCGCTTCCTCTAACTGTCACTCAAATGTTGTGGGTGAACTTGATTATGGACACTTTTGCGGCTTTGGCTTTAGCAACTGAACCTCCCAATCAAAAGGTCATGCAGCGTTCTCCCCGTCACCCAGAAGCCTTTATTGTCACCCGAACAATGGCACAGAATATTTTTTCTGTTGGGTTAGGATTTTTGATATTTCTGATTGGGTTCTTACGTTACATTCGCCGAGACGGAGATATAAGTACTTATGAACTTTCTGTGTTCTTCGCCGTATTTGTAATGTTACAGTTTTGGAACTTGTTTAATGCTCGATGTCTGGGGTTAAAGCAATCTGCTTTTACAGGCTTGTCTAAGAATAAAGGATTTGTGGCGATCGCTATCACCATCTTAATCGGACAGATATTGATTATTCAGTTTGGTGGTAGCGCATTTAGAACAGTGCCTTTATCTTTCATCGACTGGATAAGTATCATTGCCGGAACATCTACAGTGCTTTTGGCTGGGGAGTTATGGCGCTTCAGTACACGGCGAAGATGGAAAAATCGTCTTGGTAAATCCTATTAAAAGAAGTCAGAAATCAGTCTTTTAAAAAACGGTAGAGTAATTTAACTCTCTACCGTTTTTTATGCGATCGCTTTTTCGATTATTTAGCGTCACAATAATCAAGTATTGTTATAACTTGTTTAATAACAGCTGAAAATTTCTATGACTCTTCACGAAAGTGACGCAAAAAAGACTTCTGCGTCGTCGAAAGTATGGCGTATTTGGCAGGAAAATCTGACGTTAGTAGCGATCGCCTTATGTCTTGCCCTCTTAATCCGCACATTTATCGCCGAACCGCGCTACATTCCCTCTGATTCGATGTTGCCAACATTATACACAGGCGATCGCTTGGTGGTAGAAAAAATCTCCTACAAATTCCACCCCCCCCAAACTGGGGATATCATCGTATTTCAGCCACCACTAGAACTGCAACGTCGCGGATATCCCAAAGACCAAGCTTTCATCAAGCGCGTCATTGGTGAACCAGGGGAAGTAATTACCGTTGTCAAAGGTAAAGTCTATCTCAACGGGCAACCCCTGCAAGAAGACTACATCGCTGAACCAGCAAATCAGCCCTTTCCACCCGTGACAGTCCCCAAAGATGAATTTTTTGTCATGGGAGACAACCGTAACGATAGCAACGATTCTCGTTACTGGGGGTTTTTACCGAGAAAAAACATCATTGGTAAAGCAATTTTCCGTTTTTGGCCCCTCGATCGCATTGGATTGATTTAACTTATATACCTCAAGTGCCTACCTTAGGATAGAAGACGAAACAACACTAAGTAAACCATTTGACTGATGTCGCTCCAAGCTCAGAGATCGAAGATTGTCTATTAGGAACTAACAAAAGTTAAGGATAGACTTCGTGGATATCAACAGACGAGATTTCCTGAAGACAGCTTCGATTTCCGGTTTGGCTGCGGGACTAGCAGCTTCTGAAGGTTTTCTCAGTCCACTTTTAGCGGCAACACCTCAACAGACAACCAGAAACGGTGATATGATTTACCGCACGCTGGGACGCACAAAAGAGAAAGTCTCTGCGATCGGTTTGGGCGGTCATCATATCGGACGGCAAAAAGACGAGCAAGAAAGCATTAAAATTATCCGCAGTGCGATCGACCGTGGAATTAATTTCATGGATAACTGCTGGGATTACCACAACGGAGGTAGCGAAATTCGCATGGGTAAAGCGTTGCAAAACGGCTACCGCCAAAAAGTCTTTTTGATGACCAAATTTGATGGTCGCACCAAGCAATCTGCTGCGAAGCAAATAGACGAGTCTCTGAAACGTCTACAGACGGATCGTATCGATTTAATCCAATTTCATGAAGTTATCCGTTTAGAAGACCCAGACCGGATTTTTGCCCCAGGTGGTGCAGCAGAAGCAGCGCTAGAAGCGCAAAAAGCGGGTAAGGTTCGCTATATCGGCTTTACCGGACACAAAGATCCCTTGGTTCACCTGAGGATGCTAGAAGTTGCCGCTCAAAATAACTTCCGTTTCGATACAGTGCAGCTGCCACTTAATGTTATGGATGCCCATTTTCGCAGTTTTGAGCGTGCAGTTTTACCCAGATTGGTACAAAATCAAATCGGTGTGCTGGGTATGAAATCAATGGGCGATCAAATTATTCTTAAGAGTAATACAGTTAAGCCTATTGAGTGCCTGCATTACGCAATGAACCTGCCAACTTCAACTGTAATTACAGGCATTGACAGTATGGAAATTCTCAACCAAGCGTTTGAGGCAGCACGCACATTTAAGCCGATGAGTCAAGAGCAAACCGCAGCTTTGCTTGCAAAAACTGCTAAAGTCGCTGCCAAAGGTGAGTACGAATTATTTAAGATTAGCGATCGCTTTGACGGTACAGCTAAGAATCCAGAGTGGTTGGGGTAGCTACTACAAAGGTGAAATTTGCAAGTTTCACCTTCTGAAGCTCAAGTTTCACCTTCTGAAGCTCAAGTTTCACCTTCTGAAGCTCAAGTTTCGAGTTCGGAACTCGAAGTTTCACCTTCTGAAGCTCAAGTTTC
>NZ_JBPAOH010000210.1:0-10371 GCF_050875635.1 Tolypothrix sp. VBCCA 56010 | reverse complement strand
AAGTCACAAATAATGCGGCTGATGTGGATGATTCTTGTAATTGGATAGTTTGGGATAGTGCAGCAAAAAGTGCCAGCATCATTCCTCTTTCTACATCAAAATAGCAAATCTTAAGTAGGGTGCCCTGCGGCGCTTTAATCTTATTTCATGAAAAATCATCCCAATCATGCGGCTAACGCACCCTACAGTGAAATTTTGATGAGAAAATACACAGACTAGTTTATACATTCAACAAAAATTATATTTTAAGTAAATCAAGTGTCATAATTAGTAATATCACCAGATGCCGATTCTCTCACTAAAACCTTTGAGCGTGTATAGCCCATGACAAATTATGCAAATTTAGTTCCCGAATTTGAAGAATTATTTAGACAAAAGCTAAAGCTAAATAATTGTCGGCTGACAAAGAAGAGACAAGAGAATAATTATCAAATTACTACTCCTGCCAAAGACATTTTTTTGATGTCTTGGCAGGAATTTCCCGAAGTGAACTTGATATATCAGCCTGTCGGGATACGCACAGAGCAAACTTTAGTTTATGAGCGGGCTATTCGTTCTCATCTTAATTTTTGCCTGAGTAGTATTCAAGATAAAGTTGCTTCTTGATTGCTATTATTGATTAACTTTTAAGGAACACAAAGCAGCTATTCTAAAGGCACAGACTCATGTCTGGGGCTTTTCAAACACCATTAGATGCTGCTGTGGTAGCAAGTTTTTGGTTTCGCGCCAAATCAAACCAACAGCTTGCATTTCTTTTTTTACTTGTTTCTGAGTCATCTTGTGCAAAGCTTTAATCATCACAAAGGGGTTTTCGCCCCGGTATTCAACCAAAACCACTCTACCACCAGGTTTAAGGGCTTTGATAATTCCTTGCATCACTTCAAAGGGATACGCAAATTCGTGGTAAGCATCGACCATTATCGCTAAATCGACACTTTCAGGCGGTAGGTTGGGGTTACTCACCGTTGCTAAAATCGGTTCAACGTTGCTGATATTTTTCTCTTGTTTCAAAGACTTAATAATATCTAACATTTCTGGCTGAATATCCACTGCAAACACCTTTCCTTTGGGAATTAACGGTGCGATGCGAAAGCTTAAATAACCTGTACCCGCGCCAATGTCTGCAACAACATCGTTAGGTTTGAGGTCGATCGCGTTTACTATCTTACTTGGCTGTTCTTCTGCTTCACGGCTTGGTCTTTCTAGCCATGAGGCGCCGGTGTGTCCCATAACTTGGGCTATTTCTCGACCTTGGTAGAATTTGCCGATACCGTCTGGGTTGTGGATAGCCTTTTGTTGATATGTTGCGGATGCTGTAGGTGCAGTTGGTGACAGCGTAGGGTTAAGCAGCCAGCTGCACAGTATTAGTATGATGCCTATGGTTAAAAATACAAATTTATCTTTTAGTTTAAATTTCATTATTTGATTTGTTTTATTTTGCAGTCAGCACTCGTGTGTGCTGAAAATAAGCGTTAAAACGCTTACTACCATATTTTATATAACTAGAAGCGGGGTTATCCTCCCCCGCCATCTACCCAAAATTTAAATTACAAACGCATCCATTGCGCGATCGCTCCAATTTTCTCCTACTCGCTCTGCCACAAACGGTCTGATGATAAACTTGGGTGGGCAACCTTCTTGTACATCAATTCGCACGAATGAGTAAGGCAATCGTCGATGTGGTTTGTAACCTTCGCGACCAACAAAAAGCAACGAATCCGCAATTTTACGGTTGTAACTACCGTCAATTTCCTCAAAAATTTCCATCAATTCTGTTCCCTCTTGGCGTTGGCGACGGGGAAAATGACCGCTACCACCACTAATAATGCAGTTGATGTGTGAGTCTGCGTATCCAGTATCAGCGGTGCGGAGATATTCTAAGCAGTGGGCGTGACCGTTTAAAATTAAATCGACTATCGAACGTCCTTGAGTCAGGGAACCAACCTGAAGGGCAACTGCATCAAAACAAGCACGCAAGCGACGACGAACTGCTAATGTTTGCGCTTGATGCCATTTATTACTTTCAGTGACGTATGGCGGATGATGAAAGTAAATTATACGTCCGCGCACGTCTGAAGTATGCCAAGATTCAATTAATCTTTGTTTGAGCCATTCGAGTTGTTCAAAGTCGATCGCAGACGGTTTGTCAGATGCAAGTTGTTTCTCGATGTCGATTTTGATTTCGTTGATTTGGTCTAATTTGGCACTGAATTCATCGAGTTGTTCGGCTTCTTTGGGGTTATCTGGGTTGAGGCGATCGCATAATGCCAAAATCTCTGATTCTTCTTGGTCTATTTCCCGCCGACGTTTTTCTAATTCCCGGCGATTAATTTCCCCTTCTTTCGTTGCCGGCAGCGGTAATGGTTCATTAAAAGTATTCGAGTCGAGAGCGAAAAAGTCAATACCGCCGTAACGAAACGTATAATAACGATTGGGCAAGCGGGTAAAGTGTCCGGGTTGATAACGCAAACAGCGCCCGGTGTCACTTTTGGCAGTATAATGCTTATCTAGGTGACGTTCTAACTCTTTCAAAGAAGACATCGCCTGCAAATAATCAAGAAATGCTTTTGCATAAGCATTGCCTTGAGATGAACCATGCCACCCTATCTCTATATCTTGATAGCGGAACATTCGCCGTAAAGGTTGCGTTGTTCCGGTCAGCCAGCGATACATCAACGGTACATCGTAGTAATCGTGATTGCCCAGCACGGGTAATATTGGTAAATTGAAGACCATGCGATCGTAACGAATGCTTTTAGGATTCTCGCCATTCTCCAAAAACTCGCGGTAAGGCTCAATAAAGTTTGAGGGATAATACTCATGGGAACCGACGACATAAATTACATCCCCCGTATGCAACACAAAACGGCAAGAATCGCGGTGAGGCAGCATTAATTCGGCAATTTTGCGTTGGGGATGTTTGCCATAATGCGACTTAGTGCCAGTATCACCGATAACCATAAAGGAAAAATCTGGGCGATCGTCTCTACCGTCATCCAAAATCATGCTGGTTTGGTCAATTAAGCGTGAGATAATACTCGGATGATTCCATCGCACTCGTTCCTTCATCTTTTGGATTTTCACTGGAATCGGTGGATCGGATATTAATTTCACTCTAGTTAGTCTCCTTGTAACGCGATGCCTTCGGCAAGCCGCAGAGCGGCAACGCCTTCACCAGTTCATCAAAAAGCATAGAAGGCAACTTTCAATAATCAGCTTACAACTGGAGTTTAGACTAAAAGTTAGCGAGCGTCACTCAAAGAGTACAAATGTTCTAAATCGATCTGAGGCTAAAAACGATACAAGAGAACATAAGTTAACTGAAATGACGAGTCAGTCTCAACTCATTCATGACTCTTAAAAACTGTGTAGCACGTAAGTTACATCAAAGACAATAATGATAATCTTGCCAAAGAGGAGGGAGGCTCGCCTCCCTCCTCTCCACTATTTGATTATCATTATTAATAAACTGAAACTAAAAGTAGGTGATGCTCCTCTGAAGCCGCCCAAAGGGCAACCATTAACTTCAGAAAACATGTGTTGTTGGTATAAAATATTTGTCAAGGCAGTCTGCGGTTAACACAGACCCCCTTGGTTGGAAGATGAGAGAAGCTAGAGAGTGCGATCGCCACTAGGGCTTCAGCCGTCTCAACAATATTAGAGGAAACTAGCGTGAATATTGAAATTATTGAAGCCCGTCCGCAAGATCAGTCGATTTTGAGTCATTTGATAGAACTTTACCTTTATGATTTTAGTGAGTTCATGGGTTGGGATGTCGGGAATGATGGTCGGTTTGGGGACGACGGTCTTAAAGGTTGTTGGACTGAGCCTTGGCGGCATCCGTTTCTTGTTAAGGTGGATGGCTCGCTCGCAGGGTTTGTCATTGCCGACGGGCACAGCCAGCTTTCAGGAGACGAACACACTATGGACATGGGTGAATTCTTCATTCTACGCAAATACCGCCGACAAGGTATTGGCTATCGGGTAGCGTCCTTTATTTTCGATTTGTTTCCTAGCAAGTGGGAGGTACGACAGCTGGCCTTAAATGTAGATGCACAAACATTTTGGCGCAAGGTTATCAACCGATACACCAATAACCAATTCTATGAGATTTCTTGGAATAACGAGCATTATTGTGGTGTGGCTCAATTGTTTAACAACACCATTAAAACCCCCACGCAACTCGTGAGGGTTTAGATATTATCCCTAATGCCTACAGCATTTTGACTGGAGTTTAGACTAAAAGCGATATGAGGAAACGCAAGTCAAATAAGATTACGGATTAAAAATATTTTCAAGTCAGTCTCAAAGCATATACAATTTTTAAACAGTGTGTAGTACACATATCTGACAATAGTTACAATAATGATAATCATGGAAAGAGTGGGAGAGAAACGAGCGACGCTCGTTTCTCTCCCACTCCCCTATTTTGATTATCATTATTTCTGAACTGAGACTAGATGAAGAACGATCAAGAAAAAAGGGGTGTCTGATTGAATACAGTCCCCCTTTTGGCGGAAGGTGAGAAAAGAACTACCATTACTCACCTACCAACATGAAAAGTGCCAGACTTGAAGAGTTTCGTCAAGTAGCCTACAAATATTTAGGTAGAGCCAAGGACGCAACTTTTGAATTGACAGATGCCATATTGCTGACCCGAAATATTTATTGCCTAGCAGACTTATCCTTATCACCAGTGTTTAGACGCAAGTGGTCAAGCATCTATGAGGCATTACAAGATAGCAGACCACAGCGACAGAAATTGATGCAGCTATATATAAAACAGACTTATAGTCTCTACAAAATGCTGAAATTTAACTTCTTCGTCGTAAGTCCCGCGCTATAACGGTACTCCGTTTAGCGTCGGGATATAAGACGGGCAGCGACGATTATATCTTTTCCCATCAATATTAGAATAGAAGGCATCAAAATGCTAAAGGCGGAAGGTTCAGCCGTCTCTGCTGTAGGAGGGGAAGTAAGACCAAAGCTTGGACGAAAGTCCAATCTAAGGCATTCCCCCGTGAGTACAGAAGCCCACACCGTACCCGGCAGGGTCGGTGTTGGGTAGTTCACAAATCATAATCAGACGTTAATCAAGCTGTAATCCCGTAAATCTGACTTTTCTCAACATTCTTAAGCGCATCTCGATAAACCTGCTGAAATAAAACCCGCTGTGCATGACTTCCCCCAATCTCGTGCAACCGCCGCTTTAAAGGTTTAAGTTCCATCACAGCTGTATTAAAATCTTTTTTAGCGTGAGCCATCATCCCCCTAGCTGCGGGTATTGCTACCTCTAACCAACTTTGCCGCAAAAATAAATTCACCGTCAGAGTATGTTGTTGCATACTTACTAACATCTGATTTACCCAGTTAGTTTGTCCTGCTTTGGCTAAAGCATAGATATAATGCAAATCTTGGAAAGGTAGAGCGTGTTCGTTAATACGAGGGTAAAGATAAGCACTTATATCTTGCCAACGATCGCCTACATTTACCCCGCGTAATTCTAACCGCAATAATAGTGAAATTGCTCCTACTTCATCTTTTGGAGAGTCTTTCCGAGCGCGTCCCCAGATATGATTATCGTAAAGCGCTAAAACTTTATCTGTGTCGCCCAGTTCTAAATAATACAGCGCAATGTGCCACCAGTTGTGAGTATACAGCATCGAGTTGCAGTTTTCCCAAGTATCTGCAAAGTTCTCCATCCAAGCTATACCTTCCTCAACTCGTCCCTGAGTTTCCATGACGTGAGCGATCGCATGATGCACCCAAGGATCGTGACGATTTAATTTTACTGCTAACATAGCCATCTTTTCCGCTGCTGCTAGTTGATGACACTGTTCTAAACCAAACGCTACCATTCCGTATAAATAATGAGAATTTATATTCGCAGATACGATTTTATGGGCAATTTTCAATAATTTATCTTTGTCACCTGTATAAAAATAGTGATATTGTCCTTGCTGGACGGATATCATATCAGTGGGAAAGTTATCGGTAATCTCTTCGTGCAGGGCGATCGCTACATCTATCTCTTTATTTGCCCAAGCTGCGATCGCTTGTACATATAACTTTTCTCTGGTTGTAATCTTCTCTAAATGTTGTTGTGCTGCTTGCAAATAAGGTTGCGCTTGCCTTAAACCTACTTGATTTTCCTGGGAAAGGTAATAAGCAGCAGCATAAGCATGAGCGATCGCACAAGTCGGATCGGCGGCAATTGCTTGCAAAATCACAGTTTCTGCATATGAACCATAACTCAAAGCTTGATCGATGAAGCGATTTATAAGGGCGATCGCTTCTGGTGAATCTGTTGTCACTTTTAATTTTTGTGTATCTTCTTGCATTGCCTGTTAATTCCTCACAGCATAAGTGCGTCTGTTGTTTATTGCTTAACTACGGTAAATCGGTCGGAATAATGTACTTTTTTAAAGTATGTCACACCCAAGCGAGAAAAGGCAATAGATAAACAACGGTAACTTGATAGATGAACCGTAGTTAATTGATCAAGACTGAGAGTTTTTTTCTTACTCTGGTTTGGCGTGCTTCACACCTGAGGTGACGTGCGATAATTTTGGGAGCGATCGCACGCACCGATAAGGGAGGCTACTTTGTACGGAGCCGATCCAAACAATAAACACCCGATGGAGGGATTTCCGCAAATCTGCTTCATCAAAAATACCGTTGTCAATCCCAACATCATCATTGGTGACTACACATATTACGACGATCCAGTAGATTCGGAGAACTTTGAGCGCAATGTGTTGTATCACTATCCGTTTATTGGTGACAAATTGATTGTGGGGAAATTTTGCGCCATCGCCACGGGTGTCAAGTTCATCATGAATGGGGCAAACCACAAAATGTCTGGTTTGTCAACTTATCCGTTTCAAATCTTTGGGAATGGTTGGGAAAAAGTCATGCCACAGATAGGTGAATTACCATTCAAAGGCGATACTGTGGTTGGTAATGATGTGTGGATTGGTTATGAATCAACAATCATGCCAGGTGTGAAAATTGGGGATGGGGCGATCGTCGCTGCCAAATCAGTGGTGGTGAGCGATGTACCAGCTTATACCATCGTTGGCGGGAATCCGGCGAAATTGATTAAGCAGCGATTTTCAACTGAGGCGATCGCTGCACTTTTAGAAATCGCATGGTGGAACTGGAGTATCGAAAAAATCTCGCGCAATCTTGAGCTGATTGTTTCTGCGGATATTGATGCGCTTAGAAGTTGTGAGTGAGTTTAGACAGTAAAATGCGTTACCTCAACTATAGAAATGAAAAATATTATATCGATTGCTTTGAATAGTTGGTCACGGCAAAAACAGCAGCCTGTTTTGCTATTCGACTCAGTAGCAGCGGCTTCTGATGTTGCTTTTATACTCGGCGGTGAGTGGGATGGCTGCAATGGTGTAGTCATGACCAAGTGTGATGAGGTAGCGGTTAACACTGCTGCTAACTTGGTGTCAGCAAAATGGTGTTATAGCGGCATATCTTTTGCTTGTTTAGCTTCGTTGAAGAGTGATGAACTGATAAAGCGTTATGCAGCAGGAGAGAGGAATTTTATCAATGCTAACTTGAGGTGTGCAATGCTGGCATCAGTGAAGCTGAGTGAAGCTAATTTAAGTTATGCAAAGTTGAATTTGGCTAATTTAAGCAAAGCCGACTTAAGCAAAGTTGATTTAACAGCGGCAGATTTAAGTGAAGCTAATTTGAGTGGAGCCGACCTGAGTCAGGCATACTTAGTCAGGACAAACTTAACTAAAACAGATTTGCAACTAGCAGACTTAAGGGGGGCTAACCTAAGGGGGGCTAACTTAAGTGAAGTTAACTTAAGTCATGCAGACCTCAGAGGAGCGAATCTAGCGTCTTCAGACCTTAGAGGCGCAAATTTTCACTTTTCCAACTTGAGTGGGGCTAACCTGACAGGCGCCAAGTTTATAGAAAGAGACTTGGAAGAGTGTCTTAGAAACAATAGTATTTAAATTTTATCTCTAGAGACGTTCCGGACTGAACGTCTCTACCTTTATATTCATCAACGCCTAACTCTTCTAGTAGAGGAAACAAGTAATTAGAAATGCATATACTGCAATTATTACCAAGCAATAATCTTTGAGGCTTCTAGTTTTAGACCGACTAGGAGCTTTTTTTTAAGTTATTAGTTATTTCAATTGAGGCGTATGTCAAAAGAAATAAGAGTAGAGACGTTTTGCCAAAACGTCTTTACTATGCCTTGAGGCTAATAACAATTAGTTCTCTTGGCAGATTGGATGCCAGGGTTTGAATTGTTATTCTGTATTTGTTAGAAAAAACCTTCACCAAATTAACGGAACATGAATATTCTTGCTTGGATTGTTTTAGGTCTAATTGCTGGTGCCATTGCTAAGGCTATCTACCCAGGTCATCAAGGCGGCGGAATTTTAGGAACCATTTTGTTAGGAATCATCGGTGCTTTTATTGGCGGCAGTTTGGGCGTATTCTTGAGTACAGGGACTTTTGCCCTAGCAGCTCCTACTTTCAGCATCCCCGGTATTTTAGTAGCAGTTCTTGGTGCAATCGTCGCAGTTTTCTTGTGGAATCTAATCAACCGCAGAAGTGCTGTGTAATAATTTAAATTGCGATTAATTAATAGTAAACTTCGGGGAAGTCCAACTATATTTATCCCTGAATTCAATAAAAGCGGTAGCGCTTGCCTGTAGTTAGGTAGGCGCTTATTATTATGTTTTTGGGTAAAAATTAATTCTATGTAAAGTATGAAGCGGGTATTAATTCTGGGTGGAACCGGTGATGCGGCTGAACTAGCGGCGAAAGCGGCAAATCTTCCAGGAATTGAGGTGATGGTATCTCTCGCTGGTCGCACTCGTCAACCAAAAGATGTGGCAGGAAATATACGGATTGGTGGCTTTGGTGGTGTAGCCGGATTAACTGCATATCTGCGTTATGAAGCAATTGATTTGCTGATTGATGCTACCCATCCGTTTGCGGCGCAAATATCGCTGAATGCGATCGCATCTGCGGCTGAGGTAAACATTCCGGTGTTGATGTTGGTGCGTCCGATGTGGGAACGAGTTATGGGGGACAATTGGATAGAAGTTGAAAGTATTGAAGCTGCTGCCCAGAAGTTAAGCGATCGCACAAAGCGAGTTTTCCTCACTATCGGCAGACAAGAACTTGCGGCTTTTGCCCACCTTCAAGATATTTGGTTTCTCATGCGGATGATTGACCCGCCACAACCGAATACTTTAGTACCAAAAGGTTTACTTTTATATGATAGAGGACCTTTCACCCTGGCTTCGGAACGACAATTGTTGAGTCAGCACGCGATCAACACTATTGTAAGTAAAAATAGCGGTGGTGATGCGACTTACGCCAAGATTATTGCTGCACGAGAGTTGAATATCCCTGTTGTGATGGTACAGCGTCCGGCAATTCCAGAGAGCGATCGCGTTGCAAATGTAGAAGCAGCGTTAAATTGGTTGATCGGTCATGTGAAGTGAGGCTAGGGTGTGTTTTTGAAGTGTCCGCATCGGCATCCGCACGTGCAGCACACCCGCACCGGCGCACCCGCATCTGTACCCGCACCCGCACCCGCAGGCTAGAAGCCTGGGGCTATACGAACAAAGCCCACCTGCGTGGGCTAGAATTACAGCCCGCGAAGGCGGGCTTCGTTCCTATAGCCGACACCCTGGAAGGGTGTCGGCGGGCGTGTGCAACGTCCGTAATCTACATTTCCCAGTCGCAAATAAGAGTTTTTTGGTTATGGTGTATGTCTTGATTTCTGATGTAGTTGGCTATTTGGTCGATATTGTTGCGGCTAACTGTAAATGCACCATAACCGCCTTGCCATTTAAAAAAGCAGTCGGGTTTGATTTCATGGGTGATGAGGTGGGAGGAACTACCTTTTGCTTTGCCTATTAATTCAGATACTGTTAGGCTTGGCGGAAAGTTTATTAACAAGTGTACATGATCGGCAATGCCACCAACAGCAATTACTGTACATCCTAATTCACTACATTGTTTAGCGATCGCAGCATAAACAATATCTTGAATATCTCTTGTTACCAGCGGTAATCTATCCCAAGTTCCCCAAACACAATGCAAATATAATTGTGTAAAATTCCTCGACATTTTTTTAATATCTCAACGTGCCTCACTATATGTTTCCCGGCTTCAATGCCTAAATAACGCCCTCAGGCATGTAACGTCACCCCCACACGCCCTCAGCCTGGAAGCCTGGGGCTATACGAACAAAGCCCACCTGCGTGGGCTAAATATAGCAGTTCCCATTCAGATGCGGTACAACATTATATCGTCGCGTGTAGGGGCACGGCACTGCCGTGCCCCTACGGGTGTACCTCACGTAACCGAGAATTG
>NZ_JBPAOH010000209.1:0-10533 GCF_050875635.1 Tolypothrix sp. VBCCA 56010 | reverse complement strand
CAATCCTAGTCTTGCTGGTTCAATATTTGCTGAATAAAAAGTATCATCTACTACAAAATTTTTTAGCGATCGCCCTGAGGAGAAAACTTTTTGGTTTACTGAAATTATTCCAGTCTCCTTTAGTGGTATTAGGAATCTTGCCAGTGTTAGCACCTTGCCCCAAATAAAATACAGCCTGTGAGGTATGGTCAATCTGGGTAATGATTGAAAGCATGTTCGCGCTCATTGGCGGTTCCGGTTCGGGGTCGTCTTTGGTAGGGCGTTGTTTACCGGGCGCTTGTCTCAAAGTGCTATCGACTTCATCAAATATCCAAATACCAAAACTACCTTGATACTTACGTCCACATAACCCGGTTAGCTCTGCCACGCCTCGAATGCTATCTTGATGTGTCTTACCTGTACTGGGAAAACTCCAATTATCTTTGCGACTACCAGCTTGAGGATTGTACAGCTTAATAGCGTCGATGCCTTTCACCTTTTTGTGTTGCAGTTGCTCTGATACAATCCGCTCTGTTAGTGGACTTTTACCAGCGCCGCTACCCCCGGTAATTCTAATTCGGTTCCATTTCTTAGCGTGTTTTTTCCAAGTGTCCCAACTCCTAGCCAAGCGGTTGATAGATTCATCAGAAAGTTCATCAACTTCTTTTTTAACTGATGGGCGTAACTGAACTGTGAGGATTAAAGTACAATTTTGTCGGTTAAATTCAGCGGTTGGTAGTGTTCCTTTCAGTGCTGTAGTGTAAGAAGCTAATTGTTCGTGTAAGTTATCAGCAAACAATTCTTTTTCGGTTAAGCCTGAATTGTTCCTAATTCCAAAAGTGAGAGTGTAACCTGTTGATGTTTCTGTCCAGTCTAAGCAATCAAGTTTGTAGCCTAATTTATAGTAATGTTCGCTGATTTGATTACCTGCCTCAACAATCTTGCCACTACCGTAAAACTGTTGTGGTTTTTTGGCTTCATCTAATTGCTGTTTTAGACTTAATTTCTCTAAAGATAATTTCTCTATTTGAGCAATTAAGTCAAAAACTTGACCTCGCATTTCTTCTAGGGAATTGACGTTATCCTCCAACTTTTCACCTAGATTATCAAGTTGATTTTTTTGAAAAGCGTTGTACTCACCAAGTAAATCTTTAGCCTTGGTTATTGGTGTATGAGTCTTCGTGATATCAGCCAAAGTGCTGTAAGCATCTTCTAAAGAGCGTCTTTCATCAAGGTTTAAGAGGTTTCTGAAGCGTGTCTTTAGTGCTGTTTGCTCATCCACAATACGAGAATAAATGTTCAGAATGTCGGTAACAATATCAGCCAAGTCACCGTCAATACCTTCTATACTTCTGAGTAGCTCGCAGTGAGTATCATAGTGAAGCTGCAATTTATCCTTGAAAGGTATTAAATTTTCATGAATAGCTTGATAGTCTTGACTCTCCAGTTTTTTGTTAATTGATTCATCCAAACTGTTGAAAAACTTATAAATGCGTTCGTTCAGATGCTCAAATATCAACCCTTTGAAAATGTCAATTAATTCTTGATATCGCATGTCCTCTTGTTGTAGTTTTGAGTCTAGCTCTAGGGTTTTACTTTCAAAGTCAACAACCAACTGATTCACTTTGCCTTGTAAGACTTCAATAACTTGTTTTTTCAGGATGACCTCATCGCTTGCCTTAGAAAAAGCTTGTTGTAACTCATCTCTTAGGGCTTGAGTTTCCCTTAAAACTTGAGTTTGCTGCTGATACTTGGTGTTTAATATTTGCCATTCATTATTATGTTTAGCTACGATGCCAGCTAGTTGATTGTTAGCTTTATTGTGGTTGCTTTTACTAACAAACTCACTACTAATAGCCACACTTGCAGAAGCTAAAATGATATTCATTGCTAGAGGTTGTTTTGATTTAGCAAAACTGAGAACCCCACCAAGACATAATAGAGAAGCCACGACAGTAAGACCGCGTGATGCAGATTTGAGAGAAATACTCATGATTGTTTCTAAGATTTAATAGTTTGAGAGGGAGTTTTTAGCTCCCTTATTTTTAAGCTTCAATCAACCGCGCTTCTAATTCCTCTCGCTTGATGTCGTTGTCTCTGTGACTGCCTTCAATATCAAGCCTGAGTCTGTCATTTTTAGTTTGTTGTAGTTCTAGTTTGAGTGTCCACTCATCCTCAATCCCGTGGGTGAGATTCATAGTTCCCTGTGTGGCTACACGTTGTTGATATAACAGTTCTTCAGTCTGTTCTAACTTCGATTGCTCTGTTAAATATTTAGTATTAGCAATCTCATTTTTTACTACCTTAGTAGCTGTTTCAATACCCACAGTAGAGAAGTCTACAAAGTCGCCAATTAAACGGCGTTGTTCTGTGGCAACTGCTACGACTTTTCTACCCTGCTTAATCTTCTCCAATCGAACTTCGAGAGCGTTGTTCTGACGCTGGATTTTGAGTTTCTCGCGGTTGGCGTCAGCCGCTTTCATTTCTGGGATATTGGCATCAGCAGAATATGGATCTGTTCCCAATAAATCGCTGATTTCAATTTCTTGAATTCCGTATTCGGAGGCTATCTGAGAAGCTTTATTTAGGGATTGTTTAGCATCGTCAGTTACGGTGCTGCTACCACCATTTACAGCTTGACGAACAGTCCGAGCAGCGCGTTCTACGGTCTTCACCCCTTGGGCTACCGTCTGAACTCCATCGGCAACCGCATTAACGGTATCGGCGGGTTTTTGGAACCGTGCCTTGATTCTTTCCATCGCTTTGGCGTGGTTCTCTTGCGTCTGTTCCTCAACACTTTTACCTTTTTCGGCTGCATAGCGCTTGGAACCGGTGAGAGAACCATTTTCGCGTTTTTTGACTGGCATTATTTTGTCTCCCGTGGTTTTTGAGTGTACAGACCGAAGATGCTCCCCTGCTTAGATACAATTGCGTTTTTGCTGCATTTAGGATAAAGTTCTCCATGCCAAAACCAACCGACGAAACCTTTTCGGCAAAGCCAAGAAAGTTTTTTATTTTCTGCGACAGCAGGTGTTACAGAAATCAACAAGACAGTAAGTAAAACAAAAATAGAAGTCTTCATTATCAAAACTCCATTTCAAGACCCGCATCAATCAGGCGTTGAATCATTGGGTCGATGTGGTTGCGATCGCCGTCGTGGTTAGGAGCAAAAGCAGGCTGAAAAGGCTCAAAAGTACTCGCGTCGAAACCGAGCGGCGCTTGCGGTTGTGGCTGTGGCGCTGGTTTATTTCTGAATTGATAGCCAAGCCCTTTTATATCGAGCAGAACATAATTAAGAACTTCTGAGATGTCTGTGATTCCCATCTGTGAAGCCAGGGATTCTAAATAGGCTTGGTTATGCTTTTTGATTGAAAGTCTCATGGTAGGATTGTTGCTGTAATTACGTTTTGCGGCGTGATGCATCCCTTGCAGGATTAGTAGAAGTCCGGGTTGATTGGATTCAGCGCCGGACTTTTGGCTTAAATTTGTGAGCAATTCTCGCGCCGTTCGCCTCCACGATGGCAATCAATTACTCTTGTGCCGTCTGGATGACCGTTGTTAGGCGGTTGGTAGTCATCTGCTAGGGCGGGGCTGATAAAGGCGATCGTGCTAACGAGGGAGCCGTTATAAGGCGGTTGGTAGTCGGCTGCAAGTGCGGGGCTGGTAAAGGCGATGCCTGCACTAATCAAAAAACCTGATACAATTTTCATGGTTCGATTACGAAGTAGGTATTTGGACTGCAACCGGGCAAACTTTCTCAGGGCGTGCCCGGTTGAGGAATTACTTGTGCTGCGCTATCTAGGTAGCTAGCGATTTCATTAAGTCCACGCTTTTTAAAAGCATCAGACAGCCCGAAAAGGAATTCATCATGGTGGAATTCGCAAGCCTCAAAAGCAGTTAGAAAGTCTTCTACAGCGCGGGTGTAGGCTTCTTTGCGGTAGTCATCAATTAAGTTTTCAAAGTTCTTCATTCATGATTTTGGGTGTGAATATGCGTGGAAATCCGGCACGAGAACTGGGTTAAGTTTCCGCGTGGTAGGGGGTTTTGCGCTTTTGTTTTTTTAATTCAGAACACTTCTCATGTTATGAGATATGCTATAAAGAGTCAATATGACATGAGAACTAAATTTCCTTAGTTTGGGAGATACTGTGAGAGGTAAGAGTATGTATTCTGAAGATATGCGAACTGAGAAAATAAATTTTACGTGTGAGTCGGAGGATAAAGAATATTTAAGGCAATGGGCAATAAAGGAGGGGAGAACTTTGAGCAATTTAGTAGAGCGGATAGTTAAAGAAGCTATTGCTAGGGACAAGGCAAACCTTGAAACAGATTTGCATAGAGAAGGGAAGGGAGCAGCGTAAATAGTGCGAAACTCGCAAGCCTCAAAAGCACTCAGAAAGTCTTCTACAGCGCGGGTATAGGCTTGTTTGCGGTAGTCATCAATTAGTTTTTCAAAGTCAGCCTCACTCATAGTTTTGGGTGTAAATATGCGTGGAAATTCGGCACGAGAACTGGTTTAAGTTCCCGCGTGGTAAACAAGTTGGCGTATTTGGGTTTATAAGTGATAGTATATCCTAACGTTCACCCGTTATAACGTTATCAAAAAGGAATGTTTAAAAAATCTCATGTGAAAATAGTAGAGAAAACTATTGGAACTAATGATTTGGGCAGGAGAGAAAACCCTGAATATTCGCGTGTTACAGGGTTGGTAAACCGCGAATTAGCCAAAAGGCTTCGGGTATTTGTTGCAACCACAGAAACCACAATCTCGGAAGTGGTTGAAAAAGCGGTGCAAAAATATATTGACGAGTTTGAGGCAGAAGCTAATTCTACAGAAAACGCCAATTCTCAAGCAAAAGGACAAGGAAGGGGCGTGGCATGAGTGGCAGTAATCAGCCAGACGACGGTATAGAGAGGGTAGAGGGAGAATTTGACTATTCGACCGAGGAAAGGTACTGGCTACCAGCCGCGTCAGAGGAACGCTGTAAAAGGATAGGAAGAAAAAGGGGGATGCGATTGGTTAAAGTCGTTGACACCAAGAAAAACCCTTTACCAATAATTTGTATTTTTGAGGACTACCCAGATGAGTGAAACGACTACCCAGATACCAGTTAGCGAATTAATTCCAATGCTGTCCGCTATTAGCGATCGCAACTGGGAACGTTTTAAAGAAGTTGAGAATCAATTTGTCGCCATTCATGGTGTAGAAGCATGGGAAGATTTTTTTGCCTTTCGTCTCAAGCCAGCCCTAGACAGAGAATCTGACAGATGGCTACTGCAACAGTGGTGTAGTGAGGGCATTATTTCGGTTAAAAACGTAGTAAACGCTCTTTAGCGCGTGAAAATCGACCGCCACGGTCAAGCAAAGATTTTGTCTCAGTCAGAAATCCAGCGGTTATTTGCCGATGGCTTGCTTACCACTAGGGACAAAACCCTGTGTGCTGTGATGCTTTACACCGCTTGTCGGATTAAGGAGTGCGTAACCTTAAAAATTAAAGATGTGTACGACTCAAAAAGGAGAGTAAGACCCGAATTGATTATCCGCAAAGGCAACACCAAAGGTAAACTTGCTACCCGTACCATTCCGGTTTTAGATGACTTGCGGCGGTACTTGTCAGTTTACGAGCCACCACTTTCCGCTGATGGCTACCTCTTCCCTGGTCGATGGGGGCGTGGTCATATTCATGAGGATTCTGCTGCTGCCATTTTCAGGTCAGGATGCAAGCGATCGGACATCGAGGGGGCTAGTACCCACAGCTGCCGGAGAACCGCATTAACCCTGATGAGTAATGCCGGTATTCCACTGCGAGTAATTCAGGAAATCTCAGGACACCGCAACCTTGAGCAGCTGCAACGCTATCTTGAGGTGGAACCAGACCAGGTTCGGGGGGCTATTGCTGCTTTGTCAATGTTGTCGCCTGTGTCCGATACCAGCATCGGTAAATGTCCGTTTCCCGATGTAGACCCAAGTATTGATAAAAAAGGTGTGACGCGCTGATGCACGCTATTGTTACATCTCTAGTAGCGTCAGCGCTTGCATTGCCATAACGCGCTTCTTAATAATTGCCCATGATTGTTAAATTTTGTCGGAAAAACTTGCCATATTACGCTTACGCGACATCTGGTAAATTACATCTATTCTCGTATTTAGTATCTTTTAGTTACAACTTTTTGGAAATACAGGCAGAGCTTACATTTTTATAGACTAAGCTGGAATCGCCCTTAAAAAGTAATTTCGACGTAATACACCATGACGGTATTTGCTTTCAGAATTAATGCAACTACGCTTCAAATTCTCAAGAATTTAGCGCGGAAAGAAAGAACAACATTGTCTGATTTGATACGTTTAGCAATTAGCCAGTATTTAGATAATTTGATAAGAAAAAGCTGATAGCAGTCCCAAGCTTTAAACGCGGATCGTCTCTCTAGTAGTAGTCATCTAGAACCACATCTAGAACCACATTAAGAACGATTAGTAGTCGTTCGGCTCAGAGCCTGATACCAGGCAAAACAAAATTAAACGTATTACAAGTTTATCGATTTGTTGACGATTCGCAAAATTTAAAGTTTGGGGCTGTCCGCAGACAACTAGACGGACACCCAAAATGGAAAAAACTTCAACTCCTTACACAAAGCGGCTTGCTTCGATTCAATTTACAGGAATTATAACGCAAGACATCCCGCAAAGTCAATTAATCCGAATTGCCGAAATATCGAAATACATTAGCGATTTAGCAATTTTCATGTTGCCAAACCTTCAAAGCTTGGAGGTGGTGGCATGAAAGATTATCGATACGAAATTAACGAATTATCGGACTACATCGCCGATCGCTCCTTTACCGAAGCGGCTGAATGGCTTGAAAAGCGCGGCGTTTCTGGTGATTTGGCGATTTTTGTAATAGCCAGCCTTCAAAGTTTGGAGGTGGCAAGATGAAAGTCTGCCCGCACTGCGGCAACGAATTTCGGTACAACGTGGTGGTTGATCGCCGCACTAAATTTAAATATTTGCGAAGTGGTTGCTGTGATGTTGCGCTTCGCTCTTGTCCCGATCCAGAAATGTTGATGCGATCGGCTCACCTGAGCGAAGATGAGCGCGATTACCTGAAAAGGCTCATTCCCTTACCCTGGTTTGGTGGTCAAATTGTAGCTGTACTTCTACAGCTTGAGGCAAAAGTACAGCAAGCATCAAAGGAGGTAGTAGCGTGAGCTTCACTCCCACCTCTAGTAACCGCCGTTGCCCAATCTGTGAGGACACTAAAGGAAATTGCAGGCATCACCATGAGGAGGGCAAGCACCTGTGCATGAGCTTCACTGACACTCGCAAAGGCGAAAGTATCAACGGCTACAAGTGCGTGGCACATTTCGACCTGTGGGCGGCTTTCTGCCTTGACAATAGCCAGGAGTGGACGCAATCCCAGCGCGAAAATTGGCTCTCTGAACAAGCTGCCAAGCGCCAACAGCAACAGAAGCAACATCAAGATTTTTTGCAAGGCTTGTTATCCGTTGAGCAGCGTAACAAGGAATATCGCGCCATTACCGATAAACTTTCACTTAATAAATACCACGTTCACAAAGCTTTAGCCAAAAAGCGCAAGTTGTATGAAAATGAAATCTGGTTCGCCTACAACCAAGGCTGGGTAAGGACTTGGCAACCTGGATTAGAAATTAAGGGCATTTCACCCAAACTTGCTGGCATTAACCCACAAACCAATACACTTACGGGCGTTAGAGGAATCGCGATCGCTGCCACTGACGGTCAAGGTCATATTGTCGGATACCAAATTGCAGCTGACGACCGCGATAAATACGCTAAGTACATTTGGCTGTCGAGTCGGGGTAAAGGCGGCAACTCGCCTCACCTGCCTAATGGCGAATTGCCTTTGTTTGTTTGGAGCCATCCATCAGCAACTGAAATCACAGAAACCTGGTTACTAGAAGGTAGCCTAAAATCGCTTATTACAGCCCTTAAACTTTGGCTCAGGGAGAATCGCACCGATATCCAGGTCATTGGCGCTGCTGGGGCTAATTTCAAAGGCTCGTCAGAAACTTTTAAGCAGGCTCTTGCAGTTCAAAATACCAAAACAGTCAAGCTGTTCCCTGATGGTGGTGCAATTTACAATCAACAGATTGTTAAGAATTACAAAGCTGCTATCGACTTGGCGGTGTCTGATGGTTTTGATGTTTCTGTTGGCTGGTGGGGACAGTACGAAAAAGCCGGAAATGATATTGATGAAATTCAGAGTTTTGGGATAATTAACTACATTTCCCGATCTGAGTTTTTTGAATTAGCTGATAAAAGTGCTGACTCAGTTCAGAACAATTCGCAACCTACAGAACAAACTACCACAGATGAAAGTGAAGAATCCTCACAGCTAGACTCTCAACCCGAACAACAAGCTAATAATTGGCAGTGGGATAAGTGGCTCAGAAGCAGAAAATTTACCCCAGATGTAGTTATTAATCAAGCTGAATTTAGTTTTGATAGTATCGATATTCCTCAATCTGATGCAATCATCGCTGTTAAATCTGGCTTAGGCACTGGCAAAACAAACGCATTACTTAATGAGGTAAAAAAAGCAAATCTTAATGGTTTAGGTACTTACATTCCGGGTCATCGCAACAATTTATTATTGCAAACAACTGAGAGAGCATTAGCAAACGATATCGCGATGTATCACCTTCACCTTGACGATGAAGGGCATCTCATGTTATTGGACAAAGAAAGTAATATCGTTTCCTGTATTGACTCATTCAAAAAAGTAGATGGTCACATCAAAGGTAGAGATATTCACATTGATGAAACATGTTCTGTGCTTTTATATGCTGTAAACGGCGGCACTCTAGGAAATGAGCAAGCCACCATTTTACGCATATTTAAAAAAATACTTGTAGAAAGCAATAGAATCTTTTTGTACGATGGAAATCTAGCAGATATTTATGTTGACTTTGTAGCCAAAATAGCAGCGAAAAAGCATGTTGTTAAAATTGAGAATCTCCAAAAAATTCCGCCTCACAATATAATTTTGATTGAAGGTATAGACGAAGATGGTGAAATTAAGAAACGTGATAGAAGTCCGTTAGTTAATTTTTTACTTAGACCGGAAGTAAAACCCTGGATATTTGCCGATTCCAAAGAAAGAACCAAAGTATTTTACAAGCTTCTAACAGAATCTGGCAAAAATGGATATGTTTTGAATTCCGAAACAACTTCTGAGGATTGGGCTAAGAAATTCTTGGCTGATCCAAATAAATTCATTTTAGAGAAAAAACCAGATTTCATTATTCTTTCTCCTACTGCTGAGAGCGGGATTAGTTGTACACTAAACGGGTATTTTACGCACAAATTCTCTTTCTATGCTGGGGTATTAGCAACAAATAGCCAACACCAATCTATGATTCGGTTGCGTGATAATAGCACGCCTCATTACATTTCCTGTCCAGAATTTTCAACCATTAGAGATAGGTCAACTCCAACGACTTACTTAGAGAAGGTAATGGGTGAAATCCTTAAAGATAGAATCACCCAATCATTAATCCTCGCCAGTGAATCTGCGGAAAACCCTCAAAGTGCAAAAGAGATAATGCAGCAGGCTCTCAAGCGTACTGATGATGATTGGTTAAATTTTTCTTTGAAATTGGCTGTCCTAGATAATTTTGAAATGGATAATTACCGGAAATGCTTAATTCATGCATTGAGGGAAGCCGGACACAACGTCACAATTGAACAGTGGGATACCTCGATTTCAGTAAAAGAAGCGGAATCAGAAGCCAAAATAGAGATACAAAAGGAACACGCCAAAGAAGTATTTGAGGCGGTTGAATTTAATTCGATTGAGGAAGCCAATAGAAAAGCAAAGGCAAGTCCCAACAAAGCAACGCAGCGGCGTATTGAGAAAACCCGTTTGTTCGATAGACTTCCAGATATTAATTTATCTGAAGTTTGGAGTGATGATTTTATTTACCATTGCAAAATCAAAAACCGCGAATTCATTCGACAGCAAGAGCGTTACTGGCTTTTGAAAAATTACGATGTCTCCCAAAAGCGTCATGAGTCAATCTGGAATCACGCGGCGCTCTCAGAGGATTTCTTTAGCCGTCAAGTTTCAGCGATGGGGCATGATGTTATTTGGGCGTTACGAGAATTAAAAATTCTTGATTTTACCACCCGCTCGATGGAGTATCACAAAGATTCCCAAGAGGTTGTTAATTTAGTTGATGCTTTACGCAATCGCAAAGATATCCAGCGAGCTTTGTGTATTAGCCGAGTTGAACCAGAAACAATTAACGGTGAAGAACGGTTAAGAATTTTGAGTAGTCTGCTTAATCATATTGGGTATAAAACACAATTTCTCCAAAAGAAAAACATTAAGACTGATAGCGGCATTACAGAAGCGAGACATTACCGAATAGTACCAATCGGTACCCCCCCACCTGTTAAGAAGCTAAAAAAAAGCGACACACCCCCCCTAATTGTTAATAAGCCAGAGGGGTGTGTCGTTCCTCCCCAAGCTACCAACAGCGACACACCCCCCCTAATTGTTAATAAGCCAGAGG
>NZ_JBPAOH010000208.1:0-10537 GCF_050875635.1 Tolypothrix sp. VBCCA 56010 | reverse complement strand
AGCGGTCAAATTACAGCGTTTGAACACTTCTTGCAGTACGGTCAAATTGAGGGACGCAACCCTAATATATTCTTCGATACCAGTTATTATTTGCAACAAAACCCAGATATAGACGCAGCAGTAAAAAGCGGTCAAATTACAGCGATCGAACACTTTCTAGAGTTTGGAGAAAAAGAAGGTCGCAACCCTGGTAAATTTTTCGATACCAGCTATTATTTGCAACAAAACCAAGATGTAGCCGCAGTAGTAAAAAGCGGTCAAATTACAGCGATCGAACACTTTCTAGAGTTTGGAGAAAAAGAAGGTCGTAACGCAATTGCTTCGTATGACAATAAGCAGTATCTGAAACGATATTCTGATGTGGCAGATGCTGTGGTTAAAGGACAGTTACCCAGTGCATATAAACATTTTGTTGTTTATGGTGAGTCCGTAGAAAAACGTTTTGGTGTGAATACTGCACCAATGGCGATGGATGATACAAACAGCACCATTGAGGGAACGGCTATTAAGATTAGTGTTCTCGCTAATGACACAGATTTCAACAAAGACACCCTAAGCATCACCAATTTTACTAAAGCAGCTAAGGGAGAAATAGTTGATAACAAGGATGGGACGTTTACCTACACACCAAACAGCGGCTTCACCGGTAGCGACTCTTTTGATTATCAAATCACTGACTCGTATGACGGCATTGCTACTGGCAAGGTGAACATCAATGTAGTCCAAAAGCCATCAGTGACGCTGGCACTTACATCTAACAGTGTCCTAGAAAACGGTAATACAGGTTTAGCTTACACCTTCACCCGCAGCGATGTGACTGATAACGCCCTAACGGTGAATTTCAATGTTACCGGAGATGCGGTTTTTGGCGGAACCGATGCTGACTATACCCAGTTGGGTGCTGCTACCTTTGCGTCTGGAAGTACCTCCTCGTCGGGTATTGTACCTGGAATTGGCACGGTAATGTTCAAGCCTGGTGAGGGTACTGCGACAGTAACCCTGACTCCGGTTGGGGATACGTTGGTGGAAAGCGATGAAACAGTAGCTTTAACTCTGGCTGATGGTAATAATTACACCGTAGGCACTGCGACTGCTGTCACCGGGACAATTACTAATGATGACACATCAGTGACGCTAGCACTCGCGTCCAACACTGTCTTAGAAAACAGTCCTACAGGTTTGGCTTACACTTTCAAGCGCACTGGTGTAATTAATAACGAGTTAACGGTGAATTTCAATATTGGGGGAGATGCGCTTTTTGGCGTAACAGAAGCTGACTATACCCAGTCGGGTGCTGCTAGCTTTGCATCTGAACTTGGTACGGTAACGTTTGGCGCTGGTAAGGATACAGCCACAGTGACACTGACTCCAACCCTGGATACAAATGTGGAATCAGATGAAAAGGTTACTTTAACTTTGGCTACTGGTACTAATTACACCGTAGGCACTACGACTCCTGTCACAGGCACAATTAAGAATGATGATACATCGGTAACACTGGCAGTTGCACCCAGTGATGTCTTAGAAGACAGTGGTAAAGGTTTGGTTTACACTTTTAGCCGCACTGGTGTAACTGATAATGACCTAACGGTGAATTTCGGTGTTGAGGGAACAGCTACTTTTGGAAGTGACTACAGCCAGTCGGGTCCCACTACTTTTGCAGCAACAGGTGGCACCGTAACCTTCAAGGCTGATGAGAAAACGAAGACTGTTACCCTGACTCCAAACAAGGATGACTTGGCAGAATCAGATGAAACGATCGCTCTAACTTTAACTACTGATACTGGTTACACTATAGGCACTGCGAATGCTGTCATCGGCACAATTAAGAATGATGAACCAGAAGTGACGTTGGCAGTTACGCCCAACAGTGTCTTAGAAGACAGTGGTGCAAATTTAGTCTACACTTTCACCCGCTCTATTGTGAGTGATAAAGCCCTAACAGTGAGTTTCAAAGTTGAGGGAACTGCCTTTGCGGATGACTACACCCAGTCGGGTGCTACCATCTCTGAGTCTGGAATTGGTACAGTGACATTCGCTCCTAATCAGGATAAAGCGACAGTGACGCTGACTCCCAAGGCAGATAGCTTAGTGGAAGAAAATGAAACAGTAGCCTTAACTCTAACTAATAGTGCTGGAACAAATTACAGCATAGGCACTGCGAATGCTGTCACCGGCACAATTAACAATGACGACACATCAGTCACCCTGGCAGTTTCCAATGATGTCTTTGAAGACAGTAATACAGATTTGGTATACACTTTTACCCGCGCTGGTGTAACTGATAACGCTTTAACTGTGAATTTCAATGTTGAGGAAGGTGCGACTTTTGGGACTGACTACAAACTGTCGGGTGCTGCTAGCTTTGGGGTAACAAATGGGAAAATAACGTTTAACCCTGGTGAAAAAACAACGACACTGAGGGTGACTCCTGTGACGGATAACGTCGTCGAACCAGATGAAAAGGTTATTTTGACACTAACTGATGGTACAGGTTACAGCATAGGCAGTACGAAGACTGCCATCGGTACAATTAAGAATGATGAACCAGAAGTGACGTTGACAGTTACGCCCAACAGTGTCTTAGAAGACAGTGGCACTGGTTTAGCTTACACTTTCACCCGCTCTATTGTGAGTGATAAAGCCCTAACAGTAAGTTTCAAAGTTGAGGGAACTGCCTCTGCGGATGACTACACACAGTCGGGTGCTGCCAGCTTTGAGTCTGGAGTTGGTACAGTGACATTCGCTCCTAATCAGGATAAAGCGACAGTGACGCTGACTCCCAAACTAGATAAGGTGGTAGAACCAGATGAAACAGTAGCCTTAACTCTAACTAATAGTACTAATACAGGTTACAGCATAGGCGCTACGAAGACTGCCACCGGGACAATTACTAATGACGACAAACCACCAACTGTCAGCATCAGTGCATTTAATGCAACTGCTTCCGAAGAAGGTACTAATGGCACTTACCGCATCAGTCGTGGTGATGCGAACACCACTGGCGACTTGGCAGTGAATTTGACAATTGATGACACTGGCACGTATAAAGCTAGCGCAAATGATTACACTCTCAAAGTTGGTAACGCTACTCTCAATAATTCAAATCTGACAGTTACAATTGCCGACGGACAGTCTTATGTGGATGTAACTCTCGCGGCTACTGATGATGTTCAAGCTGAAGCAGATGAGACGCTGAAACTGAATCTGGCTAATGGATCTGCTTACAACATCGATACTACCAACAACAATGCGAATGCGACTGCGACGGTGACTATTGCTGCTAATGACACAGTGGTAACTAACACCAATGATAGTGTTAATGATTATACATTGCGAGAAGGGTCATTGCGGCAAGCGTTGCTGAATGCGATCGCCTTTGCTGGTGCTAACACTATCACCTTCCAACTCCCAACAGAACCGCAGACAATCACTCTCGCGACTGCACTGCCAACTATTACCGGTACTAATGCTAATGACACCACGATTGATGGGGGTAATGCGGCAAACCTGGCTCTAATTGGTAATAATAATTACATTATTTTCGATGTAAACGCGGTGAATGCTAACTTCAAAAACTTGACCATTGCTAATGGTACAGTGGGCATCTATCAATCTGGCGGCACAATGAATGTGACTGGTAGCATTTTCTCTGGCAACTCGGCAAAAAGATATCCATATTCTTACTATAATTCCCAAACAGGAAAGACGGAATTTGGGATTTATTATAGTGGTGGCAGCGCTATCCATATCTCTAGCGGTACAGCAACAGTGAATAGCAGTTCGTTTAGTAATAACACTATGGGAGATGGTGCTATATACAACAATTCCACCGCAGACAAATTGACTATCAGGGGCAGTACATTTACGAACAACAGTCCCGCCAGCGTTTATGGAAACTATACCGATGGGGGTGGTAATACTTTTAACACATCGGCTCAGGCATAAAGTCACATGTCATGTCATCTTCGGGTTGCTAAAGGCTAATTGTTAAAAGCAATTAGCCTGAAAAAATAAGATCCCCGACTTCTTTAAAAAGTTGGGGATCTCAATCGGGGTCAATTTTCATAGTGGAAATAGAATTGCTATATAGACTAACTGCGGCTTGGGCGTGGTTAGTCTATATTTGTTATTGTGCTACACCAAAGGCATCCTAACTTTTCACCTCATGTGAAAAAACATCACGAAACCTAACCTCCTTTCGTCATCCACATTAGACATCTCCAGAATTTAATTATGCGTTCCCCGAAACCCTTGGTAGGGACAATTCATGAATTGTCCCTACGTCATTTTCAACAGATGTCTATTGGTTTGAATCTGGTAGGGTGCGTTATGGACGGAACGTCCTAACGCACCGAAATCTGGGATAGTGCCGTACCCTCAGGCATAACATACCCCACAAAACTAGAAAATCTGGGATAGTGCCGTACCCTCAGCCATAACACACCCTAGAAAACTCTCCCCCGTGGGAGACACTAAACCTAACCCCCCAACCCCCTTAAGAGCTAGGGAAGGGGGAGAAATTAAAGCCTCTCCCGTAATAAAAGCTGCTCCTCTTCCCTCCCCTTGTAGGGGAGGGTTAGGGAGAGGTGGGGGAGAGGTTTGGAGAGGGGTTCAGAGGTAAATTTCATGACTTCCAGACATCCTCTGAGTAGGTTACAAATTACTCGGTATCGTTTTAAATCTCTTTTCCGAACCCAGCGAATAATCCTCTAACTTAAAGTCAGCAAAAGGCTTCTCCTCTAATCTATTTCTTAACGCTTCATCTAAAATCACACCTTGCGATTGTTTCTTCACCCCAATAATAATAATACTTCTTTGATAAGCTGTTGAATCTTGATTTGCTTGACAATCACTCCGCTGAAATTGACCCATATTTAACAAGCGATAACCTTGCACGCTTCTCGTCTTACTAAATATTTTCTTAACTAAAAGTTGTAATTGCTGAGAACGTTCAAAAGCTCTTTTTTCTTCGACTTCTACATTGCCTTCACAAGAAGCTGTACCGACAGAGATAATTTCACTGGGATTTTCCATGATTCTCTGAATACCTTCTTCTTCTAAATTAGACTTTAACGAGTCCAGATTAATCAGTTGATCGTTATATTTAACTTGATAATTACTGCCAAGCTGCCATTTATATTCAACTGATAAAACAGCAACGTTAAATTCAGCAACTCTGCCTTGACTATCTTTACCTTCTTCATAAGGAAAGTAATCAACTTTGCCTTTTCTTTCTGGTGCTTGTCCGTAATCTTCAGGTAACGAAGCTAATTTAGAAGAACGAGTTGCTAAGGCTACTAAACCTAATAATCCTAACGATACTAGCAACGCCGCAAATAATGCTAATAAAGGAAGTTTTTCCGGCTGCTTTTGCGGCTGCGGTGGTATTGTCGTCGTAGTTGGTTGCGGTAATTGGGCAGTTTTTGGACTTCCGACAATATTTACAGTCGCAATAGTTCCTGTTAATTGTTGTTCAATTGCCTCCAACCGTTTTATAATATCCTGAGCGGTAGCTGGACGCTGATTCACTTCCCGCACCATCAGCGAATCAATCAAATTTAACAGTAACGGTGAGATTTGCATGGCATGATTTTGCCAATGCAATACGTTATGATGGCTGTCGTACATCTCCAAAGGATGATACCCAGTGAGCAAAAATACAAAAGTGCGTCCTAAGGCATAAAAATCTGATTGCGCTACAGCTTGAGCGTTTATTTGTTCTGGTGCGCTGTAGCCAGATGACATAATTGCTGTAATTCCCCCACCACCGCTGCTGACTTTGGCAAGGTAGGTTCTGGTAACTTCTCTGGCTGTACCAAAGTCAATTAACACTAACTGCCCATCAGGGCGAATCATGATGTTAGATGGTTTTATATCTCGATGCAGATACTGTTTTGCATGTACCAGAGCTAAAATTTCTAACAACTGTCTTAACCAGTTTATAGCTTGTTCTTGAGAAATCGGGCGATTCTGCTGCTGTTTTAGCCACTGTTCTAAATTGGGACCTTCGATTTTTTCCATGACAATGCAGTGCAATACCAAGCCATTTCTGGTCTGATATTGAAAGTAACCATCCACTTTGGGAATACCCGGATGATTGAGATGTCCCAACACTGCTGCTTCTTGCTGAAATAATTCTACTGCTTTCGCATCAGTTGATAAATCTTCTTTGAGTACTTTGAGAATTTTCGGTGTGTCTTGTTCGTATGCTTCATAAACTTTGCCAAAACCAGTTTTGTCACTCAAAAGTCGCAACACCCGATAGCGTTTTAACAACTCAAGTTGGGAACCACAACTTTGACAAAAGCGGTTCTCATCGTTGTCTGGGTGGTTCGGTTTCGGGCAAACTGGATTAATACAAAAGCTCATGAATGTCGCTTCGCTCCAAGTAAAAAGTAAAAAGATTATTCCCTTCCCGCTCGAAGAATACCTATTTAACGAACCGCAAAGACACGTTCGCGTAGCGTCTCCGAAGGAGAAGGACACGTTCGCGTAGCGTCTCCGAAGGAGAAGGAGGAAGGAAAAGAAGATAGGTAATTTTGTCGCGGGAAGGGAGTAATTTAGAATATTTATAAGCGATCTTCTCGCTTACTACGAATGATGCTTCAAAAAAGCTGCTACGGTCGAGTTAAATGCTTGACTTTCTGTCAAAAATGCCCAGTGATTACCGGGTACTTGGCAGATGTCTAAGTTTGTTAGATGAGTTTTGTAAGGTTTAAGTTGCCATTGTTGACGGTTAACACCTTTTTCTGGTTGGATAAACAGAGTGGGAGTGTCAATTGTAACTGTTAATCCAGGAACTCGCATGACTTCTTCAAAAATGCGATCGCGTGCAGCTATTGTAAACTTACTACCCCAACTACCATCGGCTTTTTGTTCGATTCCAGCTTGAAAGACTTGCTGCTGTATAGAATTCCAAACAGCATATTGATTTAACTTACGCGCTTGCATTTGCGCTTGTTCTAAACTGGCAAATGGTCCCATTCCTTTGAGAAATGGCAAGACACGATACAACAACGGAAATGTCACCTTGAAGAAACTCGGTATTTTCCAAATAAAAATCGGATCTACGAGAATCAGACTCCGCAAACGTGCTGGATTTTGCTTTGCCCAAATGCAAGCTAATTTACCACTCCAAGAATGCGCTACAACATGAGCTTTTGACCATCCCAAACGATCCATCAGTGCTTCTAAGTCAGCGATCGCACTCTCAAAACTATAATCTGTTTCCGGCTTACTACTTTCTCCATGACCGCGCATATCTGGAGCAACTATATGGTATTTTGCCGCTAAGTAATCTCCCAAGCTTGACCAAACAACCGCGTTGTCGGCTAAACCATGCAATAGTAACAACGGTTCTTTACCTTGATTCCACTCTAAGTAGGATACTTGGATATCAGATTTCGATAAACTTTGACGTATAGGCTTCATTTGTAGAGAGGGGAAAGGGGAAGGGGGACAGGGGGACAGGGGGAGAGGGGGACAGGGGGACAAGGAGACAAGGGGACAAGGGGGACAGGGGGACAAGGAGACAAGGGGGACAAGGAAGAATTTATCCGATGCCCAATGCCCCATGCCCAATGCCCCATGCCCAATGCCCAATTACCCATTACCCATTACCCATTACCCATTTTTGAGTGCAAGAGGTTTATTGTACACATTTCGATAATAATCGCTAAAATATATTTATTCGTAATGACTCCGACTTGCATTTAGAAAAATGCTATTGAATCTTTATTAGGATGTTGGTTTATGGTAAAAATTGTTGCCATTGCAGGTAGTTTAAGACCGGATTCTTACAGCCAAATGGCTTTAGAATTAGCAGCGCAAAGAGTAGAAGCGCTGGGTGCAGAAGTCGAAATTTTAGACTTAAGGCAGATGAAGTTACCCTTTTGCGACGGGGGAAAAGAATATCCAGATTACCCCGACGTGAAACGGATGCTGGATGCTGTCAGTTCTGCGGATGGATTAATTTTAGCAACACCAGAATATCACGGCAGCGTCAGTGGTGTATTGAAAAATGCACTAGATTTGATGAGCTTCGATCAGTTCTCTGGTAAAGTAGCGGGATTAATTAGCGTCTTAGGAGGACAACCTAACAGCAACGCTTTAAATGATATGAGATTAATTCTCAGATGGGTTCATGCTTGGTGTATACCCGAACAAGTAGCGATCGGACAAGTTTGGAAAGCTTTCAACGCTGAAGGCAAGCTCTTAGATGATAAACTTTCTCAACGCTTTGACGAATTTGCCCAAAGTTTAGTTGAAAACACCCGGAAATTGCGAGGCGTGAGTTAGGGGAGACAAGGGGACAAGGCGACAAGGCGACAAGGCGACAAGGGGACAAGGAGACAAGGGGAATAATTCTTCTTTCCCCCCATCTCCCCCTCTCCTTGTCTCCTTGTCTCCCCCTCTCCTTGTCTCCCCATCTCCCCCTCTCCCCATCTCCCTAGTGGTGGTGATGATGTCCGCTGGCTAGTTGGGGATTAACTGCTGTTGCGTTTTCTGATAAGAGTTCGGCGATGTGAGCATTTGCCCATTCAGCTGCCACTGCTAGAAATTGAGGATCGTCGTTGACGCAAGCCATTTGTACGTACCCTACATCCGAATGTTTTTTCTCTAGGGCGTGAATAATGTGGTGAACATCCAAGAGAGTTTCGTGATTTTCTGTGGCAAAGCCTATCGGCATAAAGATAATCACTTTCGCACCCAATTGGATGAGGTTTTTTGCAGCTTGTTCGGCGTTTGGCTGCGTCCATTCAATTAAAGGTGTGTCATGGTTGAGCCAACCTACGGAGATGAGAGGATAGCGGTTAATTAACTTATCGCGTACTAAGTCGTAAAGTATCTGACTTTCGGTAATCCCGGAGGTAAAGCCTTTCGCTTTGTGGGGACAACCGTGATTCATCAAGACAATACCGATTTGAGAAGGTAGGTACGCGCTGGCTAAGTCAGCGTTAATTTTTTCTTCAACCAGATGAGCCATCAAATCGATGTAAGCTGGTTCGTTGTAGAAAGAAGGAATGTAGCGCTGTGCTTTAACCCAGTGTTCATTATCAGCGACTTGGGAAAGAGCATTGTTAACTTGCTCGATCGCTATGCCGCTGGTAAAGATAGAATCAACTACCAGCAACGGGTAAATTAGTAGCTTGTCGAACCCTTGATTTTGAATTTCTGTTAAAACTTGGTGGGGGAGAAAAGGAGCGCAGAAGTTGAAGGCTTTGAAAACTTGAACGCGATCGCCCCATTTTTCTTGTAAATTTTTCTCAATACCAGCGCGTTGCTTTTCAAATATAGCGTTATGTGGGGAAATAAAATCATGATGCGTGTGTCCCCATTCATGGCGATCGAATAACGCCAAAAGACGTGCCAGAGGTGGATAAATCCACGTTGGTACTGGTGCAAATTTTGCTGTCAGTAGATTTAAAGCTTGTTCGTTATAGTTAGCGAAGTCTTCATAACTTTCGACTTCGCCGTAACCCATAAGCAATACAGCTACTCGCTCTTGACCTGATAGATGCTCGTGTTTATGATCCAGTTTTTCCGGCGTAGCAACCACGATTTAATTCCTCAATGTAACCATTTATATCTAGGGAATTTTGTTTTTTCCCTTACTCGTATTTTAGTATCCCATCCAGGGGGATAGCACCTACGTGGACTTAAAAATTCAAAATATTAATTCTATGAGTGCGGTTTAATACATTTTTAGATAATTAAGTAAAAATGTTATATTTACGACAATAAAAGGCACTAGGCAATAAAGGTTATGTGTAAAAAATGCTAGTTGAAAACATGAACATAATTATTTGCCCTGGAATTCATGAGCCAGCCTTAACGGAAAAGTTTATTTCGGGGGGGCTAGAAACATATTCTCAAAGTCGAGAAAAAGCAGTGAATATACTGGAAGTGCCCGTTGATGGTTTTTCGGCGTTATCAGGATTTCATATTTTAGAGGTTTTAAATAATCGCCTGGGCGATCGCCCTAAATCGCCAGTTATATTCATCAGCTTTAGTGCAGGTGTAGTTGGGGCAATAGCCGCAGCGTATTCGTGGCAAATGTTAGGTGGTGATGTCAAAGCATTTATTGCTATAGATGGATGGGGAGTACCTCTGTGGGGCAGTTTCCCGATTCACAGAATGAGTCATGATTATGACACCCACTGGAGTTCTAAAATATTAGGAAGTGGGCAAAATAACTTTTACGCAGATCCACCAGTAGAGCATTTATCGATGTGGCGATCGCCCCAAACTATCCAAGGCAGATGGGTAGACTCATATGATGAAGTTTCCCCACCTAAAAGTCGCCTGACTGCGGCAGAATTTTTACAAATGCTTTTAAATCGTTATCAATAAAAATAGTCCGGAAAAAAGAGTAGGCAAACAGGAGTGAGAAATAGGGAATGGGGTATTGGGCATTGGGCAATGGGCAATGGGCATGGGGCATGGGGCATGGGGCATGGGTAATGGGTAATGGTTAATGGTAATTGCTACTCCATCATCTCCCCCCACTCCCCCCACTCCCCCACTCCCCCAC
>NZ_JBPAOH010000207.1:0-10568 GCF_050875635.1 Tolypothrix sp. VBCCA 56010 | reverse complement strand
GAGAGGTTGTAAAGGAGTTCTAAAGCGGGCAGTGTTTCGCCCACTTTAACATTGTTATTGTCTTTAACAGTTTTTTATAAATTAGAGATATTTTGTAAAGGAGTTCTAAAGCGGGCAGTGTTTCGCCCACTTTAACATTGTTATTGTTGAGTTATTGTTGAGGCGTAGACGCGCAGCGGCTTGTCGTCAGACATCGCTTTAACTTCGCTTTAACTTCAACGCATCACTCGCCGATACTCCATCGCCTTGAGTACCAAAATACCACAAAGCCGCCGCCGCCTCAGCCCGCGTCACTGGCTTCTTCGGCTGAAACAGCGTCGTATAACCAAACACCCGCCGAATATTCGATTGTTCGCCACTTTGGAAATCTGCCAACACAGCGCGTAAAGCTTTCGGGTCAATTTTCCCCACATCTTGAAAACCCCAAGTTTGCTTCACCGCGTCTAAATTTGCCCCAGGTAAAGCTTGACGGGTATCGAGGGGTAATTTCCACAAAATCAACTGTTCCCGCGTCAAAGGTGCATCAGGACGAAACAAAACTTCTGTAGAATCTCCAGACAAAGGACTCGGAATCAAACCAGCTTCCGCTAAACCTTGAATTTGTCCAAAATCAGGATTATTTTTCGCCACATCACTAAAAGCTGATTGTCCGCTTTCCGATGCCAAGCGAATCTGTTTTGCCGGATTATTAGCATACATCGCATTGTTCGTCGCTACTAACCAACGAGCATATTCTTTGCGAGTAATGATTTTATTCGGTTCAAACTGATTTGTCGCCGTATTGGTTTTAGCTGCATTTGATTCTACAGACAAAACGCCTAATGCAGCCAAATCTTGGATGTGTTGTCGCAATTCTGGCGATACTTTATTCAAATCGCTAAATTCCGACGTTGTTATGTTATTATCTGGCGTAATTGCTGATGATGCTACATTTGCAGGTGGCACAGGTCCAACAAACTGCGAATCGCCAGGTTGAGGAACGTTATTATTAGTTTCGCTCTTGTTTGTTGTTGGCGTAGGTTGTGCCGTTGCAGTAACATTACCTCCATACTCAATCAACAATTCAGTCGCTGTCTGCGGTTGATTGGGTGCTGGGTTGGTGACTGATTTCGGCTGTATGGAAACTTTCACCTGTAAATCATTGCGCTGCGCTGCAAAAACATTAGACTGTTGATCTGTAGGTTGTTGTAAAATCTGCCAGTTATTCTTTTGAAACTGATTGCGATAAAAGTCTTCAATTATATTACTAGGGTCAGAACTCAGCCAACGAGTTGATACACCATTGCTTGAGGGTGTAACTTCTTGTAATTGGGCATTAGTATAAAGCGGAATATCTGAGGGAAAATCAGCAGGTAACTGAACTGTTGATTGGGGAAGTTGTTGCGCTTCGGTTTGCTTGGCTTTGCCAAAAATAACAGAGTTGTTTTCCAGTCTGGGATCTGCTGCCAAAGAGTCCTCAAGATTTTTGGCAACAGGACTGTTAGCACAAGCTGTTAACGACGAGAGTAAAACAGCCAAACTCAGAAATACAGCTGGACGTTTACAAAGCACCACAGGAAATCACAAAACAAGTGTCAATTCCTACGCTAGCGCAGACTGTCGAGAATTTATCAACAAAGCCTCGTAGGGTGCGTTAGCCGAAGGCGTAACGCACCCTACAAAATTACTATAAGTATCAGATTATGTTTCCAATGCTTTGGGAGTGAGTTCACGGCAAATTTCCAGCAATCGAGTAGCAGCACGCGCTGCCGAGAACTTTTCCGCAACGTATTGGCTAGACTGGAAACCCCGGTTAATTGCTTCATCCGGATTATCTAAGCAGTATCGCATACATTTGGCTAATTCTTCTGCATCTTCATTTTCAAAAAATAGGCTGTGCAGTCCTGCCACTTCTGGCAATCCTCCCATTTTTGAGACAATTGAGCAGGTTTGAACGCTAGAGGCTTCTTGCACTACATAAGGTGCTGGATCTTGCCAACGAGAAGGAGCAATTAAAGCCAAAGAATCCTGAACTTTTAGAAGTACTTCTTTTTGAGGAAGTTTACCTAAAAAATTAACTTGATTGGCAATTTCTAAATTAGACGTTAGCTGTTTTAATTCCTGAAATTGTCCGCCATCGCCAATTATGATGATTTGAAATTCTTTTTTTTCATCTTGTAAAATCCGCGCTGCTTTTAATAAAATATCTACGCCTTTATCTTTAGCTAATCTACCGACAAAAATAAACTTATATGGATAAGATAAATTTTCTTTAGTTTTCAGTTGGTTTTTTGACTTGATTTGAATCGGATTATATATAGTATCGACTGACCAAGGAAAGGCAGAAGATTCTCCCAAAAAATTGCTACAAGCTGTATGATAATCAGCTAATAGTGCCGTAGAAAGGCGAGTTAATAGGCGTGCCCATTTGACAAAAGTGTGTAATTTCCACTTCAATGGATAGTTAGCTTTCGGTAATGTCTGTTTAAATTCGGTTTTCAGCCGTTGTGTCAACTTCATCGGCTTGTAAATAGTATGAGTAGATTGATAAAGACAATAATGGTATTTAATAATTATCTTTTTATGCAAAGCTTTACATAGCAAGGTAAAAGATAAGTCATTTGAATTCATATGGACTATATCTGCCCAAGCAATATAAGTAAACCATTTGGCGATATTGTCTTGTTTTGTAGATATAGTTTTTACTTCGATTTTTTTGGCTTCGAGTTCGGGAATAATCGAATAAATATAAGTTAAAACACCACTAATTTCGTTTTCATAATGACGGTGTTGAATTAATATTTTCATACATCAGGTATTGTAAATTTTGTCTTTATGGAAACTGGGGAATGAGCATAACTATGAAACAAGTATTTCACTTTGCTCAAAATCAACTTGGTGTCTATTATCCCAAGTTAAAATTCACGTTTCTCCTGCGAAACCCGGTTTCTCCTGCGAAACCCGGTTTCACAGGAGTTACCGGGTTTCTAGTTATAGTAGATGCTGCTAAACTAACATTTTCAAAGAAAAAAAGCGTGAAAATGTTTAATATGACTGGAAGCAGAGCCTCCAAGAAGTTGCACGTTCCCTGGCTGGGGGCAGGGAACGAGGGTTGACGCGGACTTGAAATGAAAAAGGCTACGTAGGTAGGGTTTGTTCGTATAGCCACAGGAATAGAAGCGCCTGTAGGTTAAAATTTCACGTAGTTCTCTAAATCTTCAATTTGCGGTGCGGGTAGCTGATTGAGAACTCGCCACAGAACTGTGTAGCTGCCATCAGAACGCCGACGAACGGGACGGAAGGCGAAAATGATGTCACTGCTGTGCATTTGTTGTAATTGGTCAAGATGGCGCCGCTGGGTTGGGGTTAGAGGCTGACCAGTTACAATAATTTCTGGTAATTGGAATTGTAGCGATCGCACTAAATAAGTACGGTTCAATTCTGATTTCGCACCCGCTAAAATTACTTGATGATTAAATTGTTGGTTTTTCCCAGTGACAAACCGTCGTTGCTCTACTTGTAATGCCTTTAATTGCTTGGGAGGCTGATAGTTGAGAAAAAATTTCCGCGTCTGGGGTGAAATAACTTGCAGCTTTGCATCCAATTTTTCTAAGGGGATATCGCCGACATTCACCATAAAGTTGTAATCTAGTCCTTGTTGCTTTAACTGAAAGTTATCGCCAACCATCACAAGTGCTAGACTAGGAGTAAATCCGCCTTTAGCCTCACCCAAGGACGGAAATGGATAGCGATCGCTGACGCTAGGTTGCAATCGATTCTGAAGTGTATTCAGGGGACGATTGTAAGCTGTATGCGGCAAGACGCGAAAAATACCAGTATTAGGTGAAGTGAGAAACTTTGCGTAAATCTGCGGCTCTTGAGGGTCGAGATCGTAGGCAAAACGATCGAGTTTAGTAAAATTTTCCCTCGGATCGTTAAATTTTATGTCTGGGGGAAATGCTGTTTGTGCTGTTGCTAAGAGCTGAAGAGCAGTTTCTAAAGTAGTCAACGCTTCTGCTGGAGGTGCGATCGTCGGTTGCCGTGGCGGTACATAATCAGCTATGGCTGTTTTCGCAGTTATACCGATTAAAAGTGGCGGATTTGGTGGTATCGGCTCCCATGTGGAAAAAGGTATCGCTGGTTTTCCCAAGTTGGGATACTGCGTGAGTGCGATAGAAAGCACTGGATCTGATTGTCGTTCACCAGATACTAGTGGTAGCTCTCTTACTAACGCCAACTCTCCCCGTCGAGATAACAACCTATCTAATAATGGAGCAAGGTTTGACAATTTTGAGCTGGAAGCGTACAAAGAACAATATATTTGTATTTGTTCCACCGTTAACTGCGAAGTTTTCGGCAATCTCGTAGAAGAATCCGTTGGAGTACATAAAGCTTTCGGGCTATTGTACTGATATTTGAGAAAACCTTCTGTTGCCTTAACTTGAATTGTTAATTGCCCCCGAACAGCTCGCATTCGATTGGCATCAGGTTGAGATAATGCTTGCTCAATGCGAGCAATCAAGTTGATCTGCTGCTGCACTAACAAACTGGCAGATTTATAAAAGCTCTTGCTCGCTGGCTGTAATGCAGAATTTGGACTTTGGACAGATTCTGGCTTATATTCAGCAGCTAAGGTGTTTCTAGGAACAGAAATTAACCAAAAAAGAAGCAAAAAGCTGAAAAATATGTGTCTCATGTTAAAAACGCAGATCGAATGGGAGTATGAAAAATCTAAAATAGATATTAAATTGAGAAAAACGAACCACCATCGACAATTGTCCGTTAATTCTAATTTCTCTCAAGCGTCGCCGGGTTGTTACCAGTGCTGAAACACGATTACATGCAAGTTTCCCAGGATCAGCCTATTTACTCTGAGGCTCCACTCCAGCTCTTACTATTTGTCGATGGACGTCCAAAGTCCCGACAGCAAGTACTGCGAATACGCGCCTTTCTCAAAGAATTACAGGCTGAGTATAAATTTGAACTTCAAATTGTCGATGTTGGGCAACAACCCTATTTGGCGGAACACTTTAAATTGGTAGCAACGCCAGCGTTAATTAAAATCCGTCCTGACCCCAGGCAGATACTCACTGGCAGTAATATCATCGCCCAACTGAAAACCTGGTGGCCCCGCTGGCAAGCGGTAATCACCGAAGCTTATTTAAAATTAGAGAATGAGCTGCAAGAAACCATTGACGACAACGCTCATGTGGCATCAAGCATAACTTCTATTTCTTCAGTTGTTGCTTCGGCTGAACTAATTCAACTCTCGGATGAAATTTTTCGCTTGAAACAGGAAAAAGAAAAACTCCAAGAGCAAATACAGTTTAAAGACCGAGTAATCGCTATGTTAGCTCATGACCTCCGCAATCCGCTAACTGCTTGTGCGATCGCTTTAGAAACTTTGCAATCTGATTACAATCCTGATATCAATCAATTCCAGCGCCTCAAACCAGCTATGGCTGTACATTTATTAAAGCAAGCTCGCAGTCAAACTCGCACAATTGACCGGATGATAGCTGACCTTTTGGAAGTTGGTCGAGGAACTGAAACAGAATTGCCAATTATACCACAAAAGACAAACCTTGGCAAGGTATGTTTAGATGTACTAGAGGAATTAGGCGATCGCTACATTGCCAAATCGCAACAGGTAGAAATAGATATCCCCAAAGACTTGCCTTATGTGTATGCCGATCCAGAACGCATCCGCCAAGTGTTGGTAAATCTTTTAGATAATGCCATTAAATATACCCCACATGACGGTAAGATTAGCGTTTGTGGACTGCACCGCACCACTCAAAAAGTACAGTTTAGTATTGGCGATACTGGTCCTGGTATTCCTGAAGAAAACCGCGATCGCATCTTTGAAAACCACTTCCGGCTAAAACGCGATGAAGCCACAGAAGGTTATGGCATTGGACTATGTTTGTGCCAACGCATCATCCGCGCACACTACGGTCAGATTTGGGTAGATTCTGCCCCTACCGGCGGAGCATGGTTCCATTTCACTTTGCCAGTTTATCCTTCTTAGGGCATTGGGCAATGGGCAATGGGCAATGGGCAATGGGCAATGGAAATAAAAAGAAGTTTCAGAATTTCACTTAAACCATGCCCCATGCCCCATGCCCCATGACGCCAGTTGCCTCAACGGAGGACGCCTCCGCACGGCACTGGCTCCCCCATGCCCTATGCCCCATTGCCCATTGCCCATTGCCCAACATTTTCAATCAAGCATTTGCTTAAGGATAATGCGATTGCGTCCTTCTGCTTTTGCCTTGTAAAGAGCCTTATCTGCTTCTTGAATTAAAGATGAGGGTTCAGATTCAAAAGTAGGAATCGTGGTTGCTACCCCCAAACTAAGAGTGACGTAGCGACTAATAGTTGATGGTTCGTGAAGAATTTCTAACTCCCTGACTCCAGCTTGCATTGCAGCGGCAAAATGAACAGCTCCACCCATCTGAGTATTCGGCATAATTACTGCAAATTCTTCGCCACCGTAACGCGCAACTAAATCCTGAGAGTTCTGTACTGTCTGGCTTAAGACAGTACCAACCTTTTGCAAGCACGTATCTCCAGCCGGATGACCATATTTATCGTTATAAAGTTTAAAAAAGTCGATATCACAGAGAATAAGTGATAAAGGCGATCGCTCTGATGCTAAAGTCAACCACTGAGAATTTAGATAATCATTAAAACGCCGGCGATTAGCCACACCAGTTAGACCATCCACGTTAGCAAGATGCTGTAGAGCCTTGTTAGCAGCTTCTAGTTGTTTGTATAGTTGCGCTTGTTGCAGCAATCGTCGTACTCGTTGACGCAATATCCCCAGGTGAATTGGTTTGGTGACAAAATCGCTCGCTCCGGCTTCAAAAGCACGGTCTACTAACTCTGGATCTTCCAATCCTGTAATCATCAATATGGGAGTGCGCTCCCATAGCTTTGAGATTACAGTAGTACCTAGAGAAGATCCACCAGTATCAAAATTGGCTACAGCTAACACCAAGTTATTTTTGGCAATTTGAATCAGCTGCTTGCAGCAGGCAAAGCCATCCATCACGGGCATAATCGCATCTAACATAACTAGATCCGGTTTAACACTTAAGAAAGCTTCTAAACACTCCTTACCATTTGTTACCTCCAGAACTCGATAACCTTCTTTTTCTAGAAATTCACGCAACAGCACTCTGATGGGTTTGTCATCATCAGCCAGCAGAATTAGAGGAGGTTTGTTGGAAATAGAAGTTGGTTTTTCGCCTGACATGAGTTGCGTTCCACAAAGAATACGGCATCTGGAGGCAAGCTATTAATTTATATTTCAAGATTTTGCTATTTTAACCACCAGAGCCTGTAATATTAATTGAATAAAAAGGATAAATTCTGACGCTTTCTTGCGTTATGTTGATTTTACAGGCATTGACTGTTTGCAATTTACCGGAAAACCCAAGAACTTACGCTCTGCGGTAGTGGTAAATATTTTTTTGTGTCTGGGTTTTTGCTCTGATTGTGACAAAATAGCACCTAGAACAACCAAGTTTTTTCCCGTCTGTTTCTCAGACTGGGTAACTTTGGGGTAGTTAGGGTGCGTTATCCCAGCGATCTGTGATTTGGGTATTTAGGCGATCGCACACTCATTGTCAGAAATTGCCGTTTGGGTGCATCCGGCTTGACAATCAACTGTTTTCGGACAATAGACCCCTGAGTTTCCCCGACTTCTGACAGAAGTCTAATTGTTTTGACCCAAGCTAATGGTAGATGACTGAGTTGCATAAAAAATATAGGAACGCAAAGGCAATTTTTTTAACTTTTTTGTCTTGCCAGGTATATGGCAGGAGTTAGTATTTATATTTCCCAACTGCTTCATAGGAATTGCTATGTTATTGAAAACCTTTAAAGCTTCATTATGACGTTACTTTGCGCTTTGTAGCAAGTAAAAGTAAGCGCGATCGCCTGACTTCGCCAAATCCTGGTCTAAGACTTCAATTTATTAATCATCGACAGACTTGGCACAATTTTATAATAATTGGATATAAACTTACCAATTTTCTTCAATGCCAGACTCATTAATGTATCAGCAGGATGATTTTGTCGTCCTAGAAACAAACCAACCAGAACAATTTTTGACTGCATCTGAGTTATTAGAAAAGCTGAAAAAAGTTCTGCAAAACTTCAACTTTCAAGATTTGCCACAAGACTTACGCTCATTTAATTCTGTGGAAGCTCAAGCTCAATATTTACTTGACACTAGTTGCGAGTTAGATATTGGTGTTGGTCAATATTTGCAGTGGTATGCAGTTCGTTTAGAAAAGTAATTAGTCATTAGTCGGCAACGCAAATGACTTATGACTAATAACTAATATCATGACAGGCTTATTACACATATTCAGGAATGAGAATATAGTAACGCCGTGTCGGAAGTAGCGGGAATTCATGAATTCCCGCTACTGTATAATGTGCCTTACAATTATTTTTGCGCTCATTCCTAATATTGTAGAGACTTGTGACAAAACGTCTCTACAACGGTTGTAGTCTTTTTATTACTATTAACGAACTGCATGACATCATACAGTCGCTATTTGGGAGTGCTAATTAGCGTCAGTTCAAGTTCATCTTCAGCTGTCTGGGTAACTTTAACTTCAACTCCCGGACCGAAAAACTTGGTCATTTTATCTAGCTTTTGTTCCCAAATATCAATTGGTATCATTGGCGAATCAAATTCTAAAATTAAAGCATAAGCGCCATTAATTTCTGTTTCTCTGAAGCCTGTAATTAATGGTCGTTCTTCATCTGTCGGACTTAAACCCAAAAACGACAAAGCCTTATCTAAATGAGCATCTTGACCGTAGCTATATTGAGTAATGTCTCTGCGAATTTCTTTTTGAGTGTTAGTTGCTTGCTGTTCGCGTAGTGCTAATACTGATGGGGTTGGAGGTTCAGTGAAAGGTACGGGTTTGAGTTCATTTGCCTTCAGTGCGAATCCTCCCAGCAGTAGAGGAATCCCATAAAAAAATCCGACAAGATTAAGTGTGGCATAGTCAGCAGCGTAAGCGACGAAGCCCATGATGGTCAAAATCCCACCGACGGTTATACCGAGTGTTCCCAAGGAAAATTGGCGTAGCATAATTTCCGATTAGTATAAATTTTTAAGACCTCAGCTTTATTATCATCGGTTATGTGCCGCCCCGGTAGCAAAAGACTATAGTTTGAAAATACGAGTAAGCGTTTCAACGCTGAAATTAACGACTTCAGTCGTTACTACGTATGAGTATTTTCGTAGTAAGCGTTTCAACGCTTAAATCAAGGACGCTCAGTCCTTACTACAATCAAAGCTAAACTTGAGAAGAGTAAACAGTCAAAGAAAACAATGGATATACAGACTATAAAAGAACGAATCGCTGTAGTTGAAAGCAAACGCGAGTACTTGCTGAGTCTTTTGGAGCAACCCAACTTGGGAACTTTAAGAGTTGATGTAAATCAGGCTTTAGAAGAAATGGATGATTTACTCGACGAATTTAGACGCACGTTTCCGCAAACAGGAAGCAATTAAGCGGACTGAAGCAGCGATATAATACTAAATTACGTCGGTTGAAGTCTCAATTGAGACTTCAACCGACGCCTTTAACGTTACCATATTTCTAACTATTCGTTCTTTGAGTTACCACTGGGTTTATCTTATTATGCAACGGAGCGATCGCACTCACGCTGCCCTAATTGCTTAACCAAATCAATTAGTTCCCTAGTAGGTACATCTTTTTTGCAGAAAGCATCCAAACTACTCATTGCTTTTTTCTCCAGCAACTTCGTGTCTTCCACCGAAGAGTAAGCAATGATTTGAGTCTCAGGGGAAATTGCTTTAATATGACCAGAAGCAGACCAACCATCCATCACTGGCATTTGTAAATCTAAAACAATCACATCTGGCTGGTGACGCCTAACCATTTCCACTGCTTCTTGACCATTACTGGCTAAACCTATAACTTGAATGTTTTCCTGGCAGGAAAAAGCCAATTGCAATGTTAAACGAGTCAGTTCGTGATCGTCAACCACTAAAATACGCACAACAGTAGAAGGTTTACAAGACAGCATTAACATTAAAGGAAACGATTAAGTACTATAACTTTTATAGTTTATGGGAAGTACTGGTGGCACTGACTCTATCCTTTGGTTGAATAATTGCTATGCACTTATAAATATTGATCGGATAGCTGAGGCAAAAATTAAAGTTTTATTAAAGAACTCGCGTTTTCCTAGTTATCTATGTTTCAAGAAGTGTTTTGAATCAATCATATTTTAGGCAATGCTATTTGAACCCAATGCCATAGACATGAGAATTTTTTGTGAGTGAGATTCCGGACAATCCTCACCTGGATGGCGTTGGATGTAACTGCCATCAGGCTGTAATTCCCAAGCTTGGCGGTTATCTGCCATCATAATTCCTAATACTTCTTGCAAATCTTTAGCAATATCTGCTTCTTGCACTGGAGTAATCACTTCCACCCGACGATCTAAATTGCGCCGCATCCAGTCAGCACTACCGATGTAGATTTCTTCTTCTCCATTGTTATAGAAGTAAAAAATGCGGGAGTGTTCCA
>NZ_JBPAOH010000206.1:0-10587 GCF_050875635.1 Tolypothrix sp. VBCCA 56010 | reverse complement strand
TTGCTGTAGAGTTGCACGTAGCTTGGTATACTGCTGCTAACTCCCGCACCAGCACGCCGATTGACCAACCATCTGAAACAATATGGTGCATCACCACCAGCAATACGTGTTCTTTTTCTCCTAGCTTGAGCAAACTTGCTCGCACTAACGGGTCAACAGCCAAATCAAACGGTCGGCTTGCTTCTGAAATTGCCAGTTGTTGGCAAGTGATTTCTCGCTGTGTTTGGTCTAGCTGTTGCAAATCCACAACTTGCAGTGGTAAGCCACGGTTCGGGTGAATGACTTGAACGGGTTGCCCGTTCACTGTCACGAAGTTGGTGCGTAGGGCTTCGTGGCGGTTGATGATGTAATTGAGACTGGACTCCAAAGCCGCAACGTTGAGTTGACCTTCAAAACGCACAGTAACATAAATGTTGTAAAAGCCACTATCAACCTCTAACTGCTGTAGGAACCACAAGCGTTGTTGGGCAAACGAGAGAGGTAGCTTTCCTTCTCGTGGAACCAGCAGAATGGGATCAAGAGTCGAACTTGAGCCAAGATTAGCCTTTTGCAGAAACGCAAGGATTTCTGCTTTGCGCTCTTGCAACTGAACACGCAGAGAAGGTGTCAGTGTTCCTTCCGGGGCACTACAGCGTAGGCGATCGCCATCAGCCCAAAGCTTTATATCCAAACTACACAGGTAAGACAAAAACTCTTCGATAATAATTTTCATAATTCTATCTCCTCTCGGTTGTTCACCATCTCAACGGGGAGAGCACGTATCTGTTGTGCTATTGAACGAATTCTCTCAATATGCTTGGCGAGTCCTGCCACACTAGACTCCTCAAATAGGCTGTGTACGGGCAACTCAACTTGGAAGGTTTCGCGTATCCGAGAAATGACTAGAGTACCTAGCAAGGAATGTCCCCCTAACTCAAAGAAGTTGTCGTGAATGCCCACTTGCTCAATTCCAAGCAGTTGTTGCCAGATATTAGCAATAGTTTGCTCCAGCTCATTGCGGGGAGCAACATAAGCATTGCTGAGTTCAGGTCTTGGATGTGCTGGTTTGGATGGGATAGTTTTATCTAACGGTTCCAAGAAAGATAGTGTTTTTGAAGCATTCTCCCACTCACCTCGAATCCCTAAATCTCTAGTTGATACCGCAACTTGAGGCAATTTACTTTCCAAAATGCGGCTTAAGGCATCTACGCCCTCATCCGGCAATATTCCTTGTTGAAGAATCTCACTACGCAATTTTTGGAGTTCGAGTGGCAACGCTGTGTTTACTGCCATCCCCACCTCTTGCCAATTATCCCAGTTGGTACATACAGTGAAAGTACCACGTTTGGAATTTTTGTAGTGAGCAAAGGCATCAAGAAAGGCATTTGCACTAGCATAGTCTACCTGCCCAAATCCTCCTAAAATTGAAGTAGTTGATGATGTAAGGATAAAGAAATCCAACTGAATATCCTTGAGGATAGAATCGAGAATTAGCGTACCCTTCACTTTAGGTGCGAGAATTTTCTCTGCATCATCCGGGGTTTTACCTTGAATTACGCCGCCTCCAGGAACTCCTGCGGCGTGGACTACTCCATTAATCTGACCAAATCGGTCTTTTGCCGAAGCAATAGCTTGTTGCATTTGTTGCTGATTGCTTGTATCTGCACTGACCACCAAAACTTCAGCACCTAGCTCTTCAAGTTCCTGAACTTTCCGGATTTTGCGGCTCACGCTATCTTGATCGTCATGACTAGCAAGCCATTGTTCCCACTCCTCTCTGGTGGGCAAAGCTGAACGTCCTATCAGGATAAGTTTGGCTTGTACAGTCTTCGCAAAATGTTCCGCTAGCACAAGTCCAATGCCTCCAAGTCCACCTGTAATCAAATAGACTCCACCTTCCCTTAACTGTGGTGTCGCTGCGCTGGACTTATCCAATCGAACTGGCTCAAAAGTTTGCACCCAGCGATGAAGACCACGATAAGCAATTACCCGATCGCTCGTAGTGGTTGTAAGTTCCCTCAGCAGCTGGTCTGTAAGTTTTTCCTCGTGCCAACTTTCTGTTGAAGGAATGACAACATCAATGCTGCAACAGTTTATGTTTGGGTATTCTTGCGCTATAACCCTAACAGGTCCAAGTATAGTTGCTTTTTCTGGACACAGCACCTCAACGCCTGTCACTTCCTGCATATTGTTGGAAATAACCGCGATTTGCAGCTTATCATTCACAGTTTGTTTGCCAAGGGCTTGTGCTAAAAACAATAGACTGTAAAATCCTAAATCTTGAGCTTCTTGAAAAGTTGGGCGCACGGAAACCGTGACGCACCCACTTTTCGCTGTGTCAACCGATTCAAGTTCTGATTCGGCTTCACTGTTCGGCGTGACACTCCATAAATGTACAATCTTTTGTGGAATTTTGCCCAGTGTGTGCAGTTGATTGAGCAGGGCATCGTAGTCATTACTTTGTCTGGGATTTAGGGTATATAGGCGATCGCTCAACTTAGTAAACTCTGACCCAACCTTCACCGTAATGACATCGTGTCCCTCAAATTCAAGTTTTTTCACCAATTGGACACCCAAGCCACACTCATCGATAAATACAAGTGTATTCGATCGAACTGGTGTCTCACCTAATTTAGGGGCGATGAGCTGGGAGCGTTTCCAGGAGGGAATGTAGAACCAGTCGGCAATGTCTGGCTTTTTATGTGGTACAGACGTTGAAGACAACATTTCTACATTAGTCTTGACAGCGCTTGCTTGTTTTTGTGGTTCAATCCAGTAACGCTGGCGCTCAAAAGGATAAGTCGGCAAGGGGAGGCGATGACGCTGCTCATGGTGATAAAATCCCGACCAATTCACCTGTACGCCACTAAGCCAGAGCTTGCCTAATGTAGTGAGCAAAAATGCTACATCCGATTGGCGATCTTGCGGATGGCGTAAGCTCGAAAGCACTACTTGCTGGTTCCCCTTATCTGGATGCTGTCTGACTAATGTGCTTAATGTCTGTCCGGGACCAACCTCTAGCAGAATTTGCTCCGGTTCTTTTAAGAACTGTTGCACACCCTCACCAAAACGTACTGTGGAGCGCAAATGGTTTGCCCAATAGTTTGGATCTGTTGCTTGTGCCGCAGTAATCCAAGTGCCCGTGACGTTGGATGTGTAGGAAATTTGTGGGGGCTTTAACTTAACTTTTTTGACCTGCTCAATGAACGACCCAAGTATGGGTTCCATCATTTTTGAATGGAAGGCATGGGAGGTATGTAAACGGCGACACTCCACACCTTGTTCGGCTAGGTGGTTCTCTAATGCCTCTACAGCCTCAGCTATCCCCGAAACTACGCAAAAGCTCGGTCCGTTAATCGCAGCTAAAGAAAGTTCATTGCCCAAGAGGGTTTGCACCTTCTCTTCTGGAAGGGGAACGGAAAGCATTGTCCCTGAGGGCAGTTGTTGCATCAGCTGTCCTCGTGCAGTCACCAAGGTTAGGGCATCTTCCAGAGAGAAAACATTTGCCAGACACGCTGCAACATATTCACCGATGCTGTGACCGATCATCGCTTGCGGACGCACTCCCCATTCCATCCATAACTTTGCCAAAGCGTACTCAATCACAAACAGCGCTGGCTGTGCAATAGCTGTCTGTTTAATTTGCTGTGCAGCAACTTCTGCGCGTTCTTCGCTTGGGTACAGCACATGGCGCAGGTCAAGCCCCAAGTGGGGTTTGAGGAGTTCCGAGCAAATATCTACCTGCTTGCGAAATGTCGGCTCAGTCTGGTAAAGTTCTAGAGCCATATTAACGTACTGCGCTCCCTGCCCTGAAAACATAAACACTACAGGTCGAGCCTTCGGTTCTATGAAGCTTGTAAAAACTTGTTTTGCATCCAGGGAATTAAGTGCGATCGCTACCTCGTTAATATCTTGACAAACTAGCATCCGTCGGTGGTCGAAACCTCGGCGACCCACTTGCAACGTATGAGCAACATCAGCTAGGTTAATATCTGGATGCTGTTGGAGGTAAGCAGCCAAATTCGCTGTTGCACTTTCTAAAGCTGTATCGGTTTTAGCCGAGAGCAACAACAACTGCCAGGGACGAGAAGGACCTGATGGTTCAACAGCAGGGGCTTCTTCAAGTATCACATGGGCATTTGTCCCTCCAAAACCAAAAGAACTGACTCCCGCACGGCAAGGAGTACCATTTGCCTTCCATTCTGAAAGTGTGCTATTGACGTAAAAAGGGCTGTTATCAAAATCTATCTGAGGGTTAGGCTGCTCAAAGTGCAAACTAGGAGGTATTTGTTTATGTTTAAGGGCTAGGACAGTTTTAATAAGACTTGAAATACCAGCTGCCCTATCCAGATGCCCGATATTGCTTTTTACAGAACCAATGGCACAGAAGCCTTTCTTCTGTGTTCTGGCGCGAAAAGCCTGTGTCAGTGCTGTGACTTCAATCGGATCTCCTATAGATGTTCCAGTTCCGTGAGTTTCTATATAGCTGACAGTATCTGGCTCTACTCCAGCGGCAGATAAAGCCTCTAAAATCACATCTGCTTGACCATTTACACTCGGCGCTGTGTAACTAACTTTTAAAGACCCATCATTATTTATAGCCGAACCTTTGATAACAGCATGAACGAAGTCGCCATCAGCAATGGCATCCTCTAATCTTTTCAAAACCACAATGCCCAAACCGTTACCAAAAATAGTTCCCTGTGCTTTAGCATCAAAGGGGCGGCAATGCCCATCAGGTGATAAAATACCCTCTTGTCGATGGTAGTACCCAGCTTTTTGTGGCACTTGTATTGACACACCACCAGCTAAAGCCATATCACATTCACTATTTAGCAAGCTTTGGCAAGCCAAATGAACAGCTACCAACGATGTAGAACAATAAGTTTGAATATTAATGCTTGGTCCTTTCAGGTTTAATTTATAAGAAACACGAGTAGCTAAAGAATCTTTATCATTTCCCAAAGAAATCATTTCTTCTAATCCCGTGACATCAGGATTTGAATAAAGATTCAACATGTAGCTACTCATGCTGCTGCCAGCATAAACTCCAATAGAACCCTGAGCAGAACCGCCGTAGCCAGCAACCTCAAGGGCTTCCCAAGCACACTCTAAGAAAAGGCGATGTTGTGGATCTATAATTTCGGCTTCTTTTGGAGAAAAGCTGAAGAACGAAGCATCTAACAACTCTATATCTTTGAGTAGGGGTTTTGCTTTTACATACTGAGGGTCATTTAGCTTTGCCTGGTCTATACCTGAAGTCTCCAGTTCCTCTTCACTTAAAAAGGAAATTGACTCTACACCGTTTCGCAGATTCTGCCAAAATTCTTCAATATTTTTTGCTCCAGGAAACCGACCAACCATACCAATAATGGCTATGTCTAAATCATCGATCGCGTCGTCCAATTTTTCCGAGTTTTTCATAAAATTATCCTTTTACCAAAAATTATTTTGAAATCCGCTGGCGTTGCTTTTTCTTCTCTCTTCGTTTTTTCCCTCGATCAAAACTGGACTCACCAAGAATATCTTGATTTTCATCACCGCTTAAAATTTCAGCAAGGGAACTGACGGTAGGACTTTTATAAAGACTGACTAAAGGAATTTGAATATTCAATTCTTTCTGCATCTGGGAAATAACCTGGATACTTATCAGAGAATTACCTCCCAAATCAAAAAAGTTGTCATGAATACCTACTTTCTCAATTCCGAGGACTTGTTGCCAGATTTCGGCAACTATTTGCTCAACCTCATTGCGAGCCGCAACGTAATTATTTCCTAAATTGGGGCGGGGATAGGTTGGTTTGTCAAGATTTGCCGTCGCTAATTTCTCTGACAAAAGCGCTAATTCTTTTCCCCGCAATTGGAAAGAATTGTTCTGTTCAATTACCGATTGGAGGTCTTTTGTTGACACAACAATCTGAGGCTGCTTAATTCGCAAAATGCGACCAAACGCTTCGACACCCTCTTGAGGTAATATTCCTTTTTTAAGACTTTCTTCACGCCCCTGTTTGATCTGATCTGGCACTGCGGTTTCCACTGCCATCCCTACTTCTTGCCAAGCATCCCAGTTAATTGATACTGTAAATTGACCAGTGGTAGCATGACGCTGGGCGTACACATCTAAAAAGGCATTCGCCGCACAATAATCTACCTGTCCAAAATCACCAAGGATGGAACTTATAGATGAACAAAGCACAAAGAAATCTAGATTGATATTCTTTAAAGCCTCTTCTAATACTAGTGTACCATTAACTTTCGGTGCTAGCACACTAGTGGCTGTATCCAGCGTCTTGAGTTGAACCACACCGCCACCGGCAATACCCGCTGCGTGGATGACACCATTAATCTGACCAAATTGTTTTAATGCCTGAGCAATTACTGCCTGCATTTGTTCGGGATTAGCGACATCGGCACTTTTGAGTTGAACCTGTGCACCCAATTCTTCAAGAGCCAACACTTTCTGGAGTTTGCGGCTGACAGCATCCTGGCTATCATGAGTTGCTAGCCATTGGGACCATTGCGATCGCTCGGGTAGCTCCTTTCGTCCGATCAGGATTAACTTAGCTTGTACTGTTTTAGCTAAGTATTCAGCTAATACTAACCCAATTCCACCAAGTCCACCAGTGATTAGGTAAACTCCTTCTTGCTTTAACCTGGTTTTACCTGCAATATTATCGTCTAAATGGATTTTCTCAAAGGTTTGAACCCAGCGGTGATGCCCACGGTAGGCAACTATGTTTTCACTCGTCTGTACTGTAAATTCCGTTAAAAGGTTATCTACCAGTTGTTGTGTTGGTGTTTCCGAATAAGGAATCACTACATCAATGCAACAGCAGGTTAAGTTGGGGTATTCTTGTGGAATCACTTTGCACGGTCCTAACACCGTTGCTTTCTCAGGACACAACCTCTCCTGTCCAGTGACATCATATATATTGCTGGTGACGACCATCAGCTTAATGGGGTCAGTAATATTCTCTTCTCCCACCGCTTGTGCTAGGAAAAGCAGACTCCTGAAGCCGAGATTTTGAAAATCTTCAAAAAATTGATGCGGTGATTTCGTCAGTTCATCTAGCTTGTTGTTGAGCAGTGTATCATTGGGTGTGACGCTCCAAAAGTGGGCGATCGCGTTTGGGTTCAAATCCTGCTTTTGAAGTGCTTGGAACAAGGCATTATAGTCATCTGGTTGTTGAGGATTAATGGCGTATGTACGGTCATTGAGTTTGGTAAATTGCTCTCCCATCGTCACGGCGATCGCATCCTGACCCTGTTGTTCAAGTCGTTTTGCGATTTCGTCTCCGATTCCATAGGCATCTACAAAAACCAACCAGCATAACTTTTGCCCTGCCAGTTCTCCGTTTTGAAAAAGCTCAGGTGGTGTGGATTCTTTCCAACGAGGAACATAGAACCAGTCGGCAATATTTGGCTTCTTGTGTAATGGTTCTTGTGATACTGTAGCTTGGGCAAATGAGGGATTTGGCTTAATCCAGTAAGGCTGGCGTTCAAAAGGATATGTCGGTAGGGGGATGCGATGGCGTTGTTCATAAGTGTAAAAACTAGACCAATCGATTTCAACCCCCAATAACCAGAGCCGACCCAAAGTGTTAAGTAAAAATGCTACATCTGACTGTTGCTCCTGTGGATGACGCATTGAGGTCAGTACCGCCAATTTTTCTGTTTGATGCTGAAGAGCAAAAGTACTTAATGTCCGCCCAGGTCCAATTTCCAGTAAAATGCGCTCATGTGTTTGAACTAACTGAGCGATTCCTTCATTAAAATGTACTGGCTGTCGTAAATGCCTTGCCCAATAGTTGGGGTCTGTTGCTTCTGTTGCGGTAATCCAAGTTCCACTGACATTGGACACAAACGGAATTTGGGGGGGATTGAGTTTGACGAGTTGTAACAACTGGGTGAATGGCTGAATGATGGGTTCCATCATTTGAGAATGAAAAGCATGACTCGTATGCAGTTGCCGACACGCTACACCTTTTTCTTGTAGCTGCTGTTGCAATTGTTCTACAGCTGACAAGGAACCTGACACCACACAGTAGGAAGGTGCATTGCTTGCTGCTAAAGACAGTTCCTTTGTCAGCAAAGGTTTCACCTGTTGTTCGGGAAGTTGAACTGAGAGCATTCCCCCTTGAGGTAACTGCTGCATCAGTTTTCCTCGCTTTGCTACTAGTGCTAAGGCATCGTCAAGCGAGAAAACTCCAGCCACGGTAGCAGCTACGTACTCTCCAATGCTGTGACCAATCATCGCTTCCGGATGCACACCCCATGCGATCCACAACTGAGCAAGAGCGTACTCAATTACAAACAGCGCTGGCTGGGTAATAGCAGTTTGTAGCAGATACTGTGCGGCTTGTTGAGTTTGTTCTTCATTGGGATAAAGTACAGTACGCAAATCCATTCCAATGTGAGGTTTGAGCAATTGACTACAGTAATCGACTTGCTCTCTAAAAATAGGCTCACTTTCGTAGAGTTCCCTGCCCATATTAACGTACTGCGCTCCCTGCCCGGAAAACATAAACACTACAGGTCGAGCTTTGGTCTCTATGAAGCTTGTAAAAACTTGTTTTGGATCTAGGGGATTAAGTGCGATCGATACCTCGTTAATATCTTGGCAAACCAGCATCCGTCGATGGTCGAAACCCTGGCGACCGATGCTTTGCGTGTAAGCAACATCAGCGAGGTTAATTTCAGGATGCTGTTTTAAGTGTTTGACCAGATTTGCAGTTGCAGTATCAAGTGCAGAGTCGGTTTTGGCTGAGAGAACCAGCAACTGCCAAGGTCTAGATTTTCCAGAAGACTCAATAGTAGGGGCTTCTTCTAGGATGACATGGGCATTAGTGCCGCCGATGCCAAAAGAACTGACCCCAGCTCGGCGTTTAATTTCGTCGGTTTTCCATTCGCGCAGAGTCGTGTTGACGTAAAAGGGACTATTGGCAAAATCAATCTTGGGATTGGGCTTTTCAAAGTGTAGCGTCGGTGGCAGCAACTTGTGTTTAAGCGCTAGGACTGTTTTAATCAGACCCGTTACACCAGCAGCAGCATCTAAATGTCCAACATTTGTTTTCACCGAACCGATCGCACAGAAGCCCTTCTTTTGGGTTGTACCACGAAAAGCTTGTGTCAGCGCGGCGATTTCAATCGGGTCTCCCAGAACTGTTCCGGTTCCGTGGGCTTCTATATAGGTGATTGTTTCGGTCTCAATGCCAGCTATAGCCTGAGCCTCTGAAATCACTGCTGATTGACCTTCCACACTAGGAGCAGTATAACCAACTTTTGACGAACCGTCGTTATTGATAGCTGAACCTTTTATGATTGCATGGATGCAGTCTCCATCAGCAAGGGCATCCGATAGGCGTTTCAGAAGGACGATTCCTACACCGTTGCCGCTAACAGTTCCCTGAGCTTGGGCATCAAAGGCTCGGCAGTGTCCATCGGGAGAAAAAATCATGCCTTCTTGATACAAATAACCTGCCTTTTGTGTAAGGCAGATTGAAACACCACCAGCTATTACCATATCACACTGGTAATTCAGCAAGCTTTGGCATCCCATTTGGACAGCCACTAATGACGTAGAGCAGGCAGTGCTAACGTTAACACTCGGTCCTTTGAGGTTCAGCTTGTAAGAGACTCGCGTAGGCACAAAGTCTTTATCATTGCTAATAAAAATTTGATAGTTGCCCACCGATTCGATTTGGTCGCGGTTTGAGACTAGGTTATGGAGCAAGTAGGTATTCAGACCGGCACCAGCGTAAACACCAATTTGACCATTGTATGTTTGGGAGTTGTAACCAGCATTTTCAAGAACCTCCCAAGCACACTCCAAAAAGAGGCGGTGTTGGGGGTCCATAACTTCAGCTTCCTTAGGTGTAAAGCCGAAGAATGACGCATCAAACATTTCTACATCTGACAACAAAGCATTTGCTTTGACATAGTTTTGGTCATTCAGTAAAGCTGGGTCTATGCCTGAAGCCTCTAATTCCTCATCAGTGAAAAATGAAATGGACTCCACACCGTCGCGTAGATTTTGCCAAAACTCATCAACATTTTTGGCTCCCGGAAAACGACCAGCCATGCCAATTATAGCTATAGGTTCCAAACCATCTTGTGTTTCCCAGTTATCCATTGGTTTTCTTCCTTTGTTTCATAAGTGGTCGTCGTTTTAGAGCTTCTATTTGCTTGCTGGCACGGTCATTAATTTTCTGCAAAGTAGGTGTTTCCACATCATGTTTCTGGCTGAGATATTGTGCCAAAGAACTTATGCTTGGATATTTAAACAAGTCAACTACTGAGATTTCCCTGTTAATGTTTTCTAGTAACTTGTGATGAAGTTTGTTATGAACTTGGATGATCAGGAGTGAATGACCACCAACTTCAAAGAAATTGTCGTGGACACCTACTTTTTCCAGATTCAGCACCTCTTGCCATACAGCAGATATGAGTTGCTCTACCTCGTTTCGGGGTGCAACGTACGCTTCCACCTCTAGTCTAGTGTGGTCGGGATCTGGTAGTGCCTTGCGGTCAACTTTACCATTAGGTGTGAGTGGCAGGGTATCAAGCACCACAAAAGAAGTTGGCACCATGTAATCGGGCAGTTGCTGT
>NZ_JBPAOH010000205.1:0-10706 GCF_050875635.1 Tolypothrix sp. VBCCA 56010 | reverse complement strand
CGGTGCAGCCATTATCGGATGTCTGCCCAAAAACGTTTCCTCCCGGCAAATTCGCTTGAGTGCATTGCTAATTACTGGAGCAATGCTATTGTGGACATTCTGGGTAATGGCTCAGTTTGATATTAATCAGCCAGGATTTCAACTTACAGAATACCTACCTTGGATTGAAACATTAGGATTAAATTACCAACTCGGAGTAGACGGTATTTCCTTGGTAATGGTTGCCTTGAATAGCTTAATTACTTGGATTGCCATTTACAGCAGCCACGAAGATACTGAGCGTCCGCGATTATTTTACTCGATGATTCTGCTGATTGCTGGTGGCGTTGCGGGTGCATTTGTCGCTCAAAACTTACTGCTGTTCTTTTTGTTTTATGAACTGGAGTTAGTCCCCTTCTATTTATTAATTTCGATTTGGGGTGGTGACAAGCGCAGTTATGCAGCAACGAAGTTTTTGCTCTACACCGCTCTTTCCGGAATCTTGATTTTAGCAGCATTCTTGGGCTTAGTTTGGTTAAGTCATGCTACCAGCTTTGCGTATGAATCCTTGATGGGACAAATGTTACCCTTGGGATTGCAAATTATCCTGCTAAGTCTGTTGCTGGTAGGATTTGGCATCAAGATTCCCCTCGTACCATTGCATACTTGGCTACCCGATACATATGTTGCAGCTTCCGCACCTGTAGCCATGTTGTTAGGGGGTGTGTTGGCGAAACTTGGTACTTACGGTATTTTCCGGTTTGGCTTGGGACTTTTCCCTGAAGCTTGGGCAAAATTAGCACCTTGGTTAGCAATTTGGGCAACTGTGAGTGTACTTTATGGAGCAGCAGCGGCGATCGCTCAAAAAGACATCAAGCGGATGGTAGCATATAGTTCAATCGGTCACATGGGCTACGTTTTGTTAGGAGGTGCAGCGCACACATCATTAAGTTTAGTTGGTGCTGTTTCCCAAATGGTCGCCCACGGCTTAATTCTGGCAATTTTGTTTAACTTGGTGGGTGTAATTGAAGAGAAAATCGGCACCCGTGATTTAAATATCCTGAATGGACTGCTAAACCCGATTCGCGGATTACCAAGCATCAGTGCCTTATTAATTCTTAGCGGAATGGCGAGTGCGGGAATTCCGGGTATGGCTGGATTTATCGCCGAGTTTCTCGTATTTCAAGGCAGTTATGCCGAGTTTCCCATCCCGACTTTGTTATGTGTAGTGGGAACCGGTTTAACAGCAGTATACTTTGTGATATTGCTCAATCGTACTTGTTTCGGAAAATTGGATAATGCGATCGCCAATTTCCCCAAAGTGAAAGCTTATGAAAGAATACCCTCCCTCATTTTAGCAACCTTGATTTTCATCCTGGGAGTACAACCCAATTGGCTTGTACGCTGGAGCGAACAGACAGTCACAACAATGGTATCAGCGATTCCCACCGTAACTAACATCGCCCAAGACTTTCACCGACAACACTTCAAAGGCTAAAGCTCTCAGGCTTTAGCCTGGAGCTATACAAACAAAGCCTGCCTCCGCAGGCTAGTATAGTCCGCCTGCGCGGACTTGGCTCGTGTAGCCACACCCTTCCAGGGTGTCGGATATTTTCAAAACAACCCCTAACCCCTCCCATGATCCAAACTCTAACCAAACTTCCCCCCTCTCAACATCAATTTTCCGAAGTAATTCACCGCTTAGAAGCAGGTGGTGCTATGCTTCCAGATACACCGGAAAACTTGATGCAAATCATCGGCATTTATAAAGCGTATGCAGTGCCGATGGACTTTTACTGGCGCGACTTACTTTATATTGCCGAACGAGTTTTTCTCGATCCTGTGCCCTTCTTCAAATACTTTCTACCCAAAGAATATTTAGAATTACACAATCATTACGCAGGTGATGATGCTGATATTCGCATTTGGCGCGGAGAAGCAACCGCGCATCCTGAGTTGCTGGAGTTTATGGAGAAGGGTGAGGTAAATAAAAAGCTACCTAAGTTATTACATCATCTTTGGCACGATCGCATCAATATGGAATTTGCCGAAGCTTGTATGCAAGCAATGCTTTGGCATCGGGGTATGGGTGGACTTTTTGACCCCTATTTAGACACCGATGAGTATAAAGCAAATGCCGATCGCGCAATTAAGGCTTACTTCAAAAAAAATCCGGTCATGTTGGGACTGTATAAAATGTTTCCGGATATGTTTATTGAGCAAGTACGGCAACTATCTTACTACTCAAACCTCGGCTTATTTTGGGAAGTAATGGCGCCGGTATTCTTTGAGATGTCAGACCTTTACGATGAAGGTAAAATAACAAGTGTGCCGGAGGCGATGAATTTTTTGGTGAATGGAATTTTTGCGATCGCCGGACGCCCAATTTATCATCATGTATATATTGACGGTGAATGCTACGAAATTATCCCTAAATCCAAAGGCTTTACCTGGTTGTATGAAGCAGCTTTGCCTTACGTAGAAGCAGTATTTTATCGCACTGCACCTTTTAGAGGTACTAAATCTTATAACGCTCAAGCAAAGCAAGTACCTGAAGACCAAAAAGATTTTCACTTCGGCATTCTTTATGCAGATGTCTTCCCAGTCGGGACAGCGGGTATTCCACCGACACTTTTAATGCAAGATATGTTACATTTCTTGCCTGACTACTTGGTGGACTACTATCAACAGCACTGTCGCGGTGAAGATGACACCCTGATTCAGTTAGGAATTAGCTTTCAACGTTCGATGTACTGCGTCACATCAGCGGTAATTCAAGCATTACGCCAAGCATTACTTTATCCGTTAGATGACCCCAACCCAGAACATCTGATGGCAAATCGCCGATTTTTTGAGTCTCAGTTAGACCGTTTCCAGCGTCCAGAAGCGAGATTGCGCGATGTTCAACGCCAAGATTATCGGTAAATGTTCAATAAACATAAGGACGTTGGGGAGGTTTTTAGCCTGCGTAGGCAGACTTTGGTTTTTACAGGACTTACGCAGCAGTCACAGAAGAACGAACCACCCTTCTCCCAAAGGGAGACGCTGCGCGAACGGGTTCGCCAGTCCCCCATCGATCAGGGAAACCGCGCCCGTCGGGGGCTGGACTCACAGAGGCACAGAGAACACAGAGAAATGAGGATTTGAGAGGTTTTTTGCGTAAGTCCTGTTTAGCCTGCGTAGGCAGGCTTTGTCCGTATAGCCCCACCCTTCCAGGGTGAGGGTGCGAAGTAAAGCAGAGGTTAAATCAAATGCCTGATATTGTTGATATTGCTGTAAGTGCCGATGGATTTACTACTCTTGTAGCTGCCGTGAAAGCTGCCGGACTAGTTGAAGTTTTGAAAAGTCCTGGTCCGTTCACCGTTTTTGCACCCACCGATGATGCTTTTGCCAAACTTCCTCCCGGCACCGTTCACACCCTCGTCCAAAATCCGCCACAACTTGCGCGTATTCTCAAATATCACGTCGTACCCGGAAAGTTGATGCAAGCGGATTTGGCAAATGTTTGTTCTCTAACTTCAGTCGAAGGTTCCGAAATCCGAATTAATTTATCTAATAACTTTGAAGTGAAGAATGCAACAGTAATTGCTGCGGATATCGAAGCAGACAACGGTGTGATTCATGTACTTGATAACGTCATCTTAATGGGATGAGTTAATTATCAATTCATCTCTGGTAAAGTTACATCTTCATATATTATGGCGATCGCACACTGAAAATCAACACTAGCTAGATGCACCTCTTCCCCTTGGACATAAGGATAAAGCACCCAGCGTCCTTCTTCGTTGCGACGAAAGCATTCAACACTCATCGTATCTTGAGAAATTAGCACGTATTCTTGTAATGACTTTAAATGTCGGTAGTCCGTGAACTTCTTACCTCTATCAAGAGCTTCCGTACTACCAGACAGCACCTCTACAATTAAACAAGGAGAAGATTTAAAATATTCAAATTCTCTATCTTGTGTATCGCCAGTCACCATGACATCAGGATAGTAATAGCGATTTATCGCTTGAATTTGCGCTTTCATATCTGCCATGTAAACGCGGCAACCACTACCCCGGACGTGGTTTCGCAGCAGCAGGGTCACTGGCAAAACTAAAAGCAGTAGAACCTTTGATTGAGGTTTTAAATCATAATGATAAGCGAGTTCGTTTTCAGGCAGTATGGGCGTTGGGAGATATAAGAGACCTCAAAGCTGTAGAACCTCTTTCTCAACTTACAGAAGATGAAGATAAAGAAGTTAGTGAAGCTGCCCTCAGAGCCTTGAAACAGATTCATTCGTGACAAGGTGAAATAGTGCCGCATTTGTCAATAAGCAATTAAACTTAAACATTTAGTACAGGTCAAGGTGTCAAACTAACCCTTCATAAGCCTTTTCCTTCTATCTAATGTCCCACAGCGCCGCCAGTCGCCTTCACTTTTTTCAAGAAAATAATCGCAATTCCACTTAATAATAAAGCAATCCCAATAAAGTAGAAACAATCATTAAAAGCCATCACATACGCTTCACGACGGACGATATTATCAATAGATTTTATCGCTTGGTCTTGCGCGGTACTCAAATCAGAACCACGACTGACAAAATACTGCGTCAATTGATTAATTCGCGCTTGAGTTTCGGGAGAAAATAAAGATACTGATTCTCCCAATCTATTCGAGTGAAATTGCTCTCTATTAGTTAATAAAGTTGCTAAAGATGCAATTCCAACAGAACCGCCCAGATTACGCATCATATTAAATAAACCGCTTGCCGAACCCGCATCTTTGGGATTTAATCCACCAGTAGCAATCGTGGTAAGCGGAACCATAATTAGCGGTTGTCCCATTGCCCGGACAAGTTGTGACCAAATTAATTGGTCATGTCCGGTTTGATAAGTCATCCGCGAATTCATAAACGCGCTAATAGAGAACAAAACCACACCCACAGCAACCATTAAGCGCACATCAATACGATTCATAACTCTGGGTAGAAAGGGAATTATCAGTAATTGCGGCATCCCAGCCCAGATTAGCACTTCACCAATTTGCAGTGCATTATATCTTTGAATTTGTGTTAAATACAGCGGCAAAATATAAATTGAGCCATACAAACCTATACCCAGCGAAACATTAACAACACTAGCTAAACCAAAGTTACGATAACGTATAAGTCGCAAATTAATAAATGGTTGCTTGCGAGTTAATTCTATATAGAAAAATAGCGCGAGAAAAATCGCTGCAACTATACTTAAGCGGACAATCAAAGGAGAACCAAACCAATCTTTGCGGCTACCTTCTTCTAAAACTATTTGTAGGGAAGCTAACCCAATCGCCATCGAAAGAATTCCCCACCAATCACCTTGTTTTAACAATTGCATTTGGGGTGATTGTTGAGTAATGCCGTACCAAACCCCAGCAAGCATCAATACCCCTGGAACTACATTTATATAAAAGTTGTACTCCCAACCAAAGTTTTCTGTTAACCAACCTCCTAATGTGGGACCAACTGACGGTGCAAAAACTGCGGTAATCGCAAATGCGGCTAGTCCAACTGCTTGCTTTGCCGGGGGCAAAGTTGTGAGTACAACTGTCATAGCGGTGGGAATTAAAACCCCGCCGGTGAAGCCTTGTAAGGCGCGGAAAAGAATCATGGAATTGAGATCCCACGCCCAAGCACAGCATATAGAAAAGAAGATAAATAAGGCGGTGTTAACTAACAAATAGCGTTTGAGGGAAAATACCCGCGATAACCATCCAGTTAAAGGAATTACTACAATTTCCGCCACCAAATAAGCGGTAGAAATCCAAGAACCTTCTTCTAAAGTTGCGCCCAAAGATGCTTGAATATCTTGTAGCGAAGCGTTGGTAATTTGAATATCCAGCACCGCCATGAATGCACCAAGCATACTCGCCATTACACCAATCCAGGTTCTCAGCGGTACGTTATTAGAGGAAGTCTGATTACCTTTGCCAACTGTATTTGTATTAGCCACAGCGGTACTCCGGTTAAGAAAATGGGGCGTTGAAATAAAAGATATTTATATTTTCAAACTTTAGGCGATATTATAAATGTACCTTAAGGAAGATGCTGTTTTCCATCTTGATTCTAATTTTTGTTTGACAATTACTACAGAGATAAACGCAGTAGGGTGCGTTAGCGGTGCATAACGCACCCTACAATTGAATTTTGTTAACTTAAGCTTTGCCACTAGTTAATATCCCCTTTTGCTCATAAATTGGACGAATCGATCGCCTTAAAGCAGGTAACTGTCTGACAAAAAATATAGACCCTAAAATACAAGCTATTCCATCGATGATTAATGTATTGGTAGCGCCGATGTGATTTGCTAAAAAACCTGCCAATAAGTTACCAAAAGGTATTGTACCCAAAAAAGACATTGTGTAGATACTCATCACTCGTCCGCGTTTGTCATCATCTACAATTGTTTGTAAAACTGTGTTACCCGCAGCAATTTGTAGAATCGTTCCTAAACCGACAAACAACAATGAGAATAAAGAAAGTGGTAAAAATCGCGATAGAGAAAAACCAATCAGTCCACATCCTAAAATTGTCGGACCAAAGGCAATTAATCTACCCAATCCTATTACTGTTGCCCGTGTAGCCAAATAAATTCCCCCTGATAAAGCGCCGACTCCTGACGCAGCCATCAAAAACCCTAGTGTTTGTGCATCACCTTGCAAGATTTTTTCGGCAAAAATTGGTACAATAATTGTATATTGCATTCCCAGAAAACTGACTAAGGCTGATAAGATTAATATTGCCCGAATTGGCGGAAAGCCAAATGCATAATTAAATCCATCTTTGATTTGTTTTAATGGATTGGCACTACTGACTTGAAGTTGATTTGACTTAATATTCATCGCCAATAGCGCGATAATTACGGCGATGTAGCTAAGACCATCAATTAAAAAACAGTAAGCCGCGCCAACTTGAGCAATTAATAAACCGCCGATCGCCGGACCAATTAATCGCGCACCATTGAACATTGTCGAGTTGATGGCGATCGCATTCGCTAAATCGTCTCTTCTTTCAATGAGTTCTGGCACAAATGCTTGTCGCGCCGGCGCATCTACAGCATTAATAAATCCTTGCAACAAACTTAAAGCGATGATGTGCCAAACCTGAATTACGCCAGTTAATGCTAACACCGCCAGGGTTAATGACTGAATCATCGCCAAGATTTGTGTACCAATTAAGGTGCGATGGCGAGAAAAACGATCCACAAATACCCCGCCAAAGGGACCGAGAACAAAGCTAGGAATTTGACTCGTAAATCCCACAATTCCTAGCATTACAGGTGAATTTGTTAAGTGATAAACTAACCAAATCGTGGCTAATTGCGTCATCCACGAGCCAATTAGAGATATACCTTGTCCGATAAAAAATAAACGGTAGTTTCTTGACCTAAATGCCGGTATTATCGGCTTTTTCTCAGCTGCTTGCGTGTTCATTTAAGGCTTGTTTATACCAATATGCTTTCCATAAATATCATCTCCCCTGACTCCAAACGCCTCTCCGTAGGCGGAGAGACATAATAAAGGTGGAAAGATGTTTTCATTCGGCAATATTGGTATTACTTGACTTCCACCGCAATTTCAGCAGACATCCCAGGTGTAATCCGTGCTTCGTAGCCTTTGATGCTTTGTTGGTCAAAAACAACTTTTACAGGAATACGCTGCACAATTTTGGTAAAGTTACCTGTAGCGTTATCCGGTGGCAATAAGGCAAACTGAGCGCCGGAAGCTGGCGAAATACTGTCAACACGACCCTTAAAGCTGTGATGGGGAAATGAATCCAGTTTGATTTCTACTGGTTCTCCTGGCTTCATTTTTTCTAACTGGGTTTCTTTGAAGTTGGCGACTACCCAGTAATCGTTATTAACGATCGCCATCATTGGTGTTCCTACTTGCACGCGATTACCAACTTCTACATTTTTTCTACCCACACGTCCGCCTGCCGGTGCGGTAATATTGGTGTAAGATAATTGCAATTGCGCGTCTTTTAATGAAGCTTCCGCTTGAGAAATAGATGCTCTTGCAGCTTCGTACTGTCCCCGATTCACGGCTGTTTGCTGTCCGCCGGCGGTAGCTTGTTGCAGTCCTCCTTTGGATGCTGCAAGTTTCGCTTGGGCGCTGGTTACGCCTTCTTGCGCTTGTGCTAATTTAGACTGCGCTCTGGCTACACCAACTCTCGCTGATGCTAACCGCGCTTGTGCTTGTTGTACTCCCTGAACGGCAGCATTTTTTTGCGCTACATTCACATTATAAGTTGATGTGGCTGTTTCAAGTTGTTGGCGAGCGATCGCACCTTGTTGAAACAAAGTCTTGTAACGGTTGTAATCAGCTTGCGCTCTTTGCAAGTTAGCATCAGCTTGGGCTACTTGCGCTTGTGCTGCGGGAATTCCCGCTTCGGCTAATTTCACGTCAGCTTGCGCGGCTGGTATTCCGGCTTGTGCTTCTTGCACTGCTGCTTTAGCCGTGGAAATCGCTGCTAATGCACCGCTAACATCGCCTTGTGCTTGACTTGTCTTCGCAGATGTAGTTTGTGAAGCTAAAGCAATATTCGCTTCGGCTGCTTGTGCTTGACGCTGTGCGGCTGAAAGTGCTGCTTGTGCTTGCTGCACTTTATTTTGATAGTCTTGCGGATCGAGTTTTACTAGCAACTGTCCCTGTTGCACTAGTTGGTTATCGTTTACCAACACTTGGCTAACGGTTCCGGGAATCTTGCTGCTAACTTGGTTAATGTGTCCGGCTACTGTGGCGTTGTCTGTTTCTTGATGAGTTGAGGTATACTCCCAGTAGCGATAACCAAATCCACTTGCGGCGATCGCACCTACTCCCAATACTCCCAAAATTAAACCAATCGGTTTTTTCCGCTTCGGTGCAGCCTTCTTTTGCTCAAGAGAAGGCGTCTCTGGCTGGGTATTTTCTTTTTCTACTGGCGTTTCAACTGGTGCAGACTTCTCTATGGTACGAGCTTTTAATGTTTCTAAGTCCACAATTAGCTCTTTGTCCAAAACTGCTGAAGAGTGTCCGTTGCGTTCATTTAAAGTTGTATTGCTGCGTTCCATAATTCTTAAGTCCCCCGATAGATGATTTAATTAACGAAAATTTATTTAGCAGGCGTAATATTTAAATACAAGTATTTATCTGTCTTTTCCTTAGCATACGTAATATTTTCTCAAAGAAATATGAACAGTGCTTCAGTCAATCGGGTGATTATGCCATATTCTTAAGAGAGATTAGCGATCGCTCGATTGAGAAGTTGAGAAAACTGCTCGCGGTCAGAGTGGGAAATGCCACACATCGCTTCTTCACGCAAGTCGGCTGCAATTGGAGGTAAGACGGTTTCTAGTTGCTTGCCAGCATCTGTCAACCAAATGCGCCAAATGCGGCGATCGGACAAATCGCGTTCTCGACGAATCAAACCGCGTTCTTCCATGCGATCGAGTACTCCAGTTAACGTACCTCCCACTTGTTGCAATTTTTCGCCAATGCAAGAAGTAGGTAAACCGTCTTCTTGCCACAAACAGCATAAAACCAACCAGTGAAACGGCGTAAGTCCAAAGGGTTCTAACCGCTCGGTAAACTTGCGGGTGAGAAGTTGTGATAGCAATTTAACTCTGTAGCCAACATTATATGGTGCCAGCACTTGTTGCCAAGAGTCCACAGCTTGTAAATTCTTTGATGTAGAAATCATTTTCGGATTTCCTTAGCGTGCGTAATATTATTATAACCAGATAAACCTGTTTTTAGCAACAGCTCCTCTAAGGAGACTTTCTTGACAAGGAAGACAAGGGAGACAAGGAAGACAAGGGGAGGACACTTCCGTGCGGGGGTTCCCCCCCGTTGAGGAAGGTGTCCGTGGACAAGGAGGAGATGGTGAATTTTCTCCCTTGTCTCCCTTGTCTCCCCCCTCTCCCCATCTCCCACTCCCCCCCTCTCCCCATCCCCCCTCCCCCACTCCCCACTTTCTACTCCCCACTCCCCAATTGAATCAACTGGTAATTTTGCACAGTACCGAGAACTTGATGAGGAGTGGATACTGGCTGTTTAGCAGATATCCAAGCATAACTACCCGGTGGAAGTTCAGAGACTTGTTGTACCTGCTTACCGTGGTGGGGAGTGTAGAAATTGAGGAGTAAACCAGTTTTACCCCCTACTTGGACAAAGTTGATAGGATTAGTTTGGAGGATTGAGGCGATCGCTCTTTGTGCCAAGAAAGCTCTAACATCAGGATTGTAATCGCCAATAAAGCCGTTAAAACCAGCCACCGCCAAAGCCAACCAAGCTGGAATCAACCACCCAGCTATCCAGTAACGCGCTGTGAGAAACTTTTGACCAAAGCGATAACGACCGATCCACACTAAAAGTAAAATTAACCAACCCAACCCCAAAGCCAAAACGACAGTTGCATACTTGCGAATTTCCACCCCACCCACAGCAAAAGCAACTACACCCGCTAGCACAAGTAAAATACCCAATCCACCAAAAGCATAGCTGAGATTACGCGGAATCTCAAAATAGAGGGGGGGAGTGGGAGAGTGGGGGAGTGGGGAGTAGGGAGTAGAAAGTGGGGAGTGGGGAGTTAGGAGTGAGGAGTTAGGAGTTAGGAGTTCTCCCCCTTGTCCACGGACACCTTCCTCAACGGGGGGGAACCCCCGCACGGAAGTGTCCTCCCCTTGTCCACGGACACCTTCCTCAACGGGGGGGAACCCCCGCAC
>NZ_JBPAOH010000204.1:0-10894 GCF_050875635.1 Tolypothrix sp. VBCCA 56010 | reverse complement strand
TGTAGACGTGCTTGCTTTTCTTGAGTCATCACTTTGATATGCGGCTTATATATTTCCCTCTATTTTGCCATCACTAGTAAATCTGCCAAAATGGGATGCTCCCCCTGACAACTGAATATTATTCTCATGGATGTACAGATGTCGAATAGTTAGCCATAGCAATTCGTACTTTACATCAAGTTTATTGTCAGCTTGTGACTATTGCGATGAATGGAGCGTCATAGAAAGCGAAAAAGTGTTATTTTTTGTTTACTGCATAAAATGCTTACCATGAAAATTTAATATGTATTTAATGCATCCATCCACTTCCTTGCGTCAAGGTGGTGAAGTTTCAGCTGGAATTTTGGGGATATTCTTTGGAGAAGAGCGATGAAGGTGCGTACTGTTTCTTTACTCTATGCGACCGTGGCTTTGTTGATTTCTCCCGCTCCTGCTCGGTCTGCGATCGAAAAGGTTGTTGGAGGTGGTAGTATTCATCAAGGTGAAACACGCCGTATTACTGTGGTAGGAGATGGGATCAATTTTGCGACTTCAGCCGCTTCCTCGGATGCGCGGATTGGTGTCAGGCTTCTGAGCAAGAAAGGACTTGCACAGGGCAGAGCTAAAGGGCAGATTGTACTGGAAGTTGCTGTTCCTCTCAATGTTCCTAAAAATCAGAATTTTAACCTGACGGTTAAAATCGCCCCAAACCTTTATTACTCCACAGGAGGTTCTGAAACGGTTCGGCTGAATGTGCAGGAGTATCCCAACAGTTCTTGGAGACCTTTGTTTCATTTTGCCCCCTCATGGGGATGGATGAACGATCCGAACGGTCTTGTTTACGTAAACGGGACATACCATCTTTATTATCAGGCAATTCCATTCTCCCGAGATCTTAATGGTCAACTAAACTGGGGACATGCAGTTAGCACCGATCTGGTTCACTGGTCTCAGCGCAGAGACGCGATGTTCAGTCCGTCAATGGATCTCCTTGCCAGTAGCGACGATCACAATCAAGTCTGGTCTCCTTTCTCGGGGTCTGCGGTGACCGTTAGTGGTGAGGCAGCAAGACAGTTACCCTGCGACTGCTCAAACCTTTGTGTTGCTTCTATATTCACCAAGAACACTTCTATTATCTCACTCCAGGATCAGTGGCTTGCGGCTAGCTGCAATGGAGGCGAGTCCTTTAAAGCACCGGAGAGTGTGTTGCCTAACTTGACACCTCCTAAGCCAGATTTTCGAGATCCGAAGGTATTCCCCTATAAGGGGCGCTGGATTATGGTGTTAGCGGTTGGAGATAAAGCCGAACTTTACGAGTCTGCGAATCTGAGACAATGGCACTTCCTGTCCTCTATCCCGCTCTATAGCAGCCTCACCACTTTAGGCCCTTTCGTCGAAACCCCAGATTTATTTGAGTTACCTGTCAGCAATTCGAGGACTAACGAGACCAAGTGGGTACTGACCTACAGCGAAGGGTTCCTCCCGCCTGTAGTATGCCAGGGTCTTCGAGATAGTACCGGAATGCCGCTCACTGACCCCAAATCCAAAAAGGACTGTGAAAGATCCCGAAAATTTACGTCACGTAGCCTCTATATCGTCGGCGAATTTGATGGGAAGCGGTTCAAGCAGGAGTCACAGCCTCGACCTATAGATTTTGGCTCAGATTTTTATGCGCCTCAAACCTGGTCTGACACTCCAGGACGACGCATCCTGGCTGGCTGGCAAAATAATTGGCATTACGCCCACCAAACTCCAACAACGCCGTGGCGAGGACAATTGAGCATTCCGCGAGACCTGGGGTTGATGAGAGATTCTGGCACCTATTGGCTGACTCAAACTCCGGTTCAAGAACTAGCGCTTCTGAGAAATTCTGCGCTTGGGCGTGTGACTCGGTTGCGGGATAAACCCCTGACTAACAGGACACCAGAGGAGCTGAAGAATTTTCGTTCCACTGCATTCGATGCTGACCTAGCAATTGATGTTGCTGGTTTGCCCAAAGTGAACTCCGAAATAAAGATTCATCTTCGAGCGGGTAATACAGGGCAAGGAATGGTGTTGGCATGGCGACGTACTGGTTCCAACAAGGGAGAGTTATCACTAACGCGCTCTGCTTCTGAAGCCGGTGGAGCGACTTCAGAATTAAAACAACAAGAGTCTGGGTTTATCGGAAAATGGTTGTCTGTCTCTCTTCCTCTTGAGATGCCAATAATTCAGCGACTCATGCCAGACTTTAGGAATCCCCAATCCAGTCAAAGATCGCATATTACTCAAATGCCTGTTGTGGCATCTGGCACGAATAATAGCATCTTAAAACTTCGGATTCTCGTGGATCGAAGTTCGGTAGAAGTGTTTACGGGCGATGGACGAGTAGTGTTAAGCAGTTTATTCTTTCCTAATTCATCTAATAAAGAGTTCAAGATTTATGCAACAGGGGGAAAAGCAAAGGTAGTGAGCTTAGTCATATATCCGTTTAGTGATGACTAATGATTTCATATAACGACTGCAAAGTAATCAATCATCAGTGCGTAGACGCAAAGCGGCTTGTCGCCAGACATCGCCTTATTGATGTTCTAGGCGACTATATATCTCATTCCCTGCCCGAATGGCACTAAGATAACAGCAAACCCACTATATTAAATTATATGAGAAAGGGCGGGGAAACCCCGCCCCTACAGAATTTTACGACGGTAATTAACGATTGGGTAATGGGCATGGGGCATGGGGCATTGGTAATAATTCTTTACCTTTCCCTAGTCCCCAATCCCCAGTCCCTACATCATGCCCATGCCGCCCATGCCGCCCATGCCGCCCATGCCGCCCATGCCGCCCATGCCGCCCATGTCAGGGGCACCGCCGGCGGGTTTCTTCTCAGGCTTCTCGACAACGATCGCTTCTGTGGTTAAAACCATACCTGCGATAGATGCGGCGTTTTGAATAGCTGAACGCACAACTTTGGCAGGGTCAATAATCCCAGCAGCAATCAAGTCTTCAAATTCGCCTGTAGCAGCGTTATAACCGGTATTGAAATCGCTTTCGCGCACTCTGGCAACAATAACTGAACCTTCAGCACCAGCATTATCTGCAATTTGACGGAGGGGAGCTTCGAGCGATCGCGCTAAAATATCAGCGCCGATCTTTTCTTCTGTGTCGAGTTGATTTTTAACTTCCTCAATCTTCTTCGCCAAGTGAATCAGAGTTGTCCCACCACCGGGAACAATTCCTTCTTCCACAGCGGCTTTAGTAGCGTTGAGGGCATCCTCAATCCGCAATTTGCGGTCTTTGAGTTCGGTTTCGGTTGCCGCACCGACTTTAATTACTGCGACACCACCAGCTAACTTGGCAATGCGTTCTTGCAGTTTTTCTTTGTCGTACTCGGAATCAGTTTCTTCCAACTGTCTGCGAATTTGACCAATTCGCTTTTGGACATCGGAACTGGCTTCGCCGGCAGCTACAATGGTGGTGTTTTCTTTATCGATAACGATTTTCCGGGCAGTTCCCAGCATTTCCAAAGTAGCGGTATCCAAACTTAAACCGATTTCTTCAGAAATCATTTGTCCGCCGGTGAGAATCGCAATATCTTGTAACATTGCTTTACGGCGATCGCCAAAACCAGGGGCTTTAATCGCAGCGACACTCAGCACACCTCTTGCTTTGTTCACTACCAAAGTTGCCAAAGCATCACCGTCTACATCTTCGGCGATAACGAGCAAAGCTTGACCCAAACGGGCGACTTTTTCCAAGACCGGCACTAAATCCTGAATGCTGCTGATTTTTTTGTCAGTAATCAGGATGCGGGCATTTTCAAATTCCACCGTCATGCGATCGTTGTTGGTGATGAAATAGGGGGAAATATAACCCCGATCTATCTGCATCCCTTCAACAACTTCTAACTCAGTGGTTAGCGATTTGGATTCTTCAACAGTGATTACACCGTCTTTGGTGACTTTTTCCATCGCTTCGGCAAGCATACTGCCGACTTCTTCATCGTTACCAGCACTCACGGTGGCAACTTGGGCGATCGCACTACCTTCAACTGGTTTGGCGACGGCGGCAATTTCTTGCACCAACGCTTCGATGGTTTTGTCGATCCCCCGCTTTAAAGCTACTGGATTAGTGCCTGCGGCGACGTTCTTCAAACCTTCTCGAACCAACGCTTGTGCCAAAACTGTAGCAGTGGTGGTGCCATCTCCCGCCACATCTTTGGTTCTTGACGCCACTTCTTGGATCAGTCTCGCGCCAGTATTTTCTAGCGGATCTTCTAGTTCAATTTCTTTAGCAACGGTGATACCATCATTGACGATCTGAGGCGCACCAAATTTCTTTTCTAAAAGAACGTTGCGACCTTTTGGACCTAAAGTGATTTTCACCGCATCGGCAAGGGAGTTAATGCCTCTTTCTAGTGCCCTACGGGATTCTTCATCAAATGCAACAATCTTCGCCATGTTTAACTTCTCTAGCGCTTCCAATAGACAATTTAGCACTCAATAGCCTTGAGTGCTAACTGAGGAACCAGTTCATTTTGCAAATAAATGGAAAAAAATTGATTAATATACAGTTGATGCTCATGTCGGCTATTGGCAGTAATGCTTAAATCGGGAGATGAATCTATACGACTCCCTTCAGTCTATTGGTATAGCTAAACCTAGCGGTTCCGGCTGGTTAGCGGTAGTATTTACGTTTCTTTTGGCTTGGCTAGTTACGTGGCGTATGATTCCGACTGTACGCAAGTTTGCCTTGCGCGTCGGTTGGGCTGACCAACCAAACGCACGACGACTAAATCGAGAACCTTTGCCCAATGCGGGGGGTTTGGCTATCTACAGCGGAGTAATTGCCGCGTTGGTACTAGCTAGCCTTTTACGCCCAATCGAAGTGCAAAACGTATTGGTGCAGGTGCTGAGTATTTTACTCGGAGGTTCAATATTAGTTCTTGTCGGCTTTATTGACGATCAGTTCGGCTTACCGCCGTCTGTGCGGATGTTTACTCAAATTCTCACCGCACTATTGCTGGTTGCTAATGGCATCAGTATTGATATAAATTTTGGCACACCCATTGACTCAATTTTGTCAATGTTGTTGACGGTGTTTTGGGTAGTAGGAATTACCAACGCTATCAATTTGATGGATGGGATGGATGGTTTGGCGGGAGGAGTCAGCTTTATTACCGCCATGAGTTTGTTGGCAGTTTCTGCTCAGTTTCCCAATCGCGCAGCCGCAACTTTAGTTTTAGCAGCATTGGGGGGCGCGGCGCTGGGCTTTTTGCGTCACAACTTCCACCCCTCGCGAATCATTATGGGTGATGCCGGAGCCTACTTTTTTGGCTATGTGCTAGCGGCAACCAGTATTCTCGGTAAACTCCAAGTAACTACCGTGTTTTCACTAGTGCCAACAGTGTTATTTTTGCTGTTACCAGTGCTAGATACCACTCAAGTGATTGTCAAGCGATTGATGGCAGGGAAAAATCCCATGAGTACCCCCGGTAAAGACCATTTGCACCACCGCTTGTTAGCTTGGGGTTTATCCCAGCGCAACGCTGGGTTTACTTTGTGGTCAATCACCTTGATTTTCAACTTGCTGGCAATGAGAACACAGAATATGAGTTTAGCAGTGATGGTTGCTACCCTCAGCGGCATCATTATCCTTTTGGGCTTTACTCTCTGGCAGAGGATGCGAGCGACGGTGTGAGGAGTGGGGACAAGGAGACAAGGGGACAAGGAGACAAGGGGACAAGGGGGATGAGGTGAATTTTCTTCCTTGTCTCCCCCTCTCCTTGTCTCCCCATCTCCCCATCCCCCCCTCCCCCCCTCTTCTTCAATCACGCCATAACCATTCCGCCATCGACGTTAAACACTTGCCCGGTGATGTAAGCAGCAGCGGGATCGGCGGCTAGGAAACGCACCATACCGGCGACTTCTTCGGGTTGACCGTAGCGATTTAGGGGAATAAATTTAAGAATTTCTTCGGTATTGCTGAGTTTGCTGGTCATATCGGTGGCGATGAAACCTGGTGCGACGGCGTTGACGGTGATGCCGCGAGATGCAAGTTCTTTGGCGACGGTTTTCGTAAAGCCGATAACGCCTGCTTTCGCGGCGCTATAGTTTGCTTGTCCGGGGTTGCCCATTTGTCCGGCAATTGAGGTAATGTTGATGATGCGCCCGGAACGTTTCTTGAGCATGATTTTACTGGCGGCGCGTGTACATAAGAATACACCAGTTAAGTTTAGGTCTATTACGGCTTGCCAGTCTTCTGGCTTCATTCGCAAAAGTAATGTGTCGCGGGTGATACCTGCGTTGTTGACTAAGATATCAATGCGATCGCATTTTTCCATGACGCTATTAAATAGTGCGTCTACTTGTTCAGCTTGGGAAACATCAGCTTGCAATGCTAAAGCCTGACCTCCCGCTGTTGTAATTTCTTCTACTAATGCCTCAGCAGCGCGACTAGAACTGGCATAATTGACAATTATATAAGCTCCCTGTGTCGCTAATTCGAGTGCGATCGCTCGTCCAATTCCCCGTGAAGCACCCGTAACAATTGCCACCTGTCCCCGCAAAGAACGCAAATTTTCTGGCAAAATCTCCATAAAATAGTCCTCATTTTTTGAATCTCCGCGCTAATTATCTTATGGCGATTCGTGCCTGAGATTGACAGCAAATATAATTTAAATTCGTAGTAAGCACTTTAGTGCTTAAAAGCGCTGAAGCGCTCACTACAGTATTTAACCAATCGGACGATTACCCGGATTGACTGCGTGAATATACTCACTACCAGAATGGGGTCTTCCTCGTTTATAACTGGCTTCTTCTGGTTTACCCCATCCCAACTGCAAAATTATTTCCAAAAAATTAGAATTTTCAAACACACATAAACTTGCCCATTCTGTTATTTGAGCAATTCTCTCTACATCAGCTTTGATAATTTCTTGATATTGTTTGCTATTATTAAAACTCAAGTATAAATCCATTCCATCTGTTACTTCATCCCAAAAATTCAAAAGAGAACTTTTAGCATTTTTTAATATTTCCACATCGCCGGGTAGAGCAATTAATTGAGTATCTACTTCTGGATATCGCAAAGTTTTACTTTTAATAGTTACCTTGCGCCAGATAATTCCGGAAACTTCATATTCTTTTTGATAGTCGTGAATAGCGGCTTTAAAATCTTCATATGCAGTAAATTTTTGTAGCCCATCACTTTTGATAAACTGGTCAATTAAAGGATTGCCAGAAACAGTTACCTCTAACTTTAAACGCTCACCTTTGAGGCAGGCTTGGCGTTCAGAACGTAAAATTTGGATTAGTTCCTCGGTAGTGTAAACCTTTGACATGAGAACACACTCTATTAGTCATTGGTAATTGGGCATAGGGCATAGGGCATTGGGCATTGGGCATTGGGCATTGGTAATTGGGCATTGGGAATTAAAAAAGTTCAAGAAAGCGAGTGGGTGAGTAAATACGATTCTTTCCATGCCCAATGCCCCATGCCCAATGCCCCATTCCCCAGTTACTGATTTTGTGCTTATTGCCTGATTATTCACCTTTGAATATTTAGATATTATCCCCTGATTTCAACTACTATGTCGTATCTGATTTCACAAAAAAATTAGGACAGACGAATTAAGTCTGCCCCATAAGTTATTCAGTTATTTCACTATTTAACTCGTTGAAGGAACGCCGTTTTAACTCCACTGATTTATCACGGGGTAATAAATCAAACACTTCGCGCAACCTGTCGTCTATTTCTTCATACCGCACTTGACCGTTTTTATTCAAAACTACATTACCCGACTGATTAAACACCACGATTTGGGGAACAGCCCCAGAGTAGTAATAACCTGGTTCTGTAGTAGCATAGGTTTCTTTGGTTAAGATACTATCCACACTTACAGGTATAATCTCTGCGGCGCGACCATAAAATTCTTGTATTCGTGAAACTACAATGGCATATTGTTTGCAATCGCTGCTGTCATCCACATAAAACGCTAATACTGCGGGTTTATGTTCTGCTAAAGTTTGTGCGAGGGTCTGTTTTGGAGGAACCAATGAACCATTGCCAGCATAGACTACAAAAATATTGCCATCATACGTATCATTATTGATACTTGCAAATGCTGGCGGCATCCCAATGATGAACAGGCAAGCTATCAGCAACAGGCATTTAGAGAAAAAATGCCACCAGGTAAAAATAATTTTGGGTGAAAAATTTAACTTTATACCAGTCATCAAAAGAAACCTTTTAACCTCAATTTTGTTCGGCTACTGCGTGAGTTTGTACTGAATAAAGCGAATTAAGCCGGATATATAATTACGCCGAAGTACCAAGTTTTAAGATAACGCTTGGAGGGGGGATGAGGGGAGTGGGGGAGTGGGGGAGAGGGGAGAGGGGGAGATAAGGGGGATGGGGGAGATGGGGGAGATGGGGGAGACAAGGCAGATGGGGAAGAAATTCCTCCTTGTCACCCTTGTCACCCTTGTCCTCCTTGTCCTCCTTGTCCTCCTTGTCCCCTAGTCCACTTGTCCCCTTGTGGCTATAAGCTAGTAACCGCGAGAAAATTAGGATACGAATGTGGGAAAAATTAAATTTATAGATAGACTGAGACTAGGCTTTGCGGTGTCGGTGGCGAAAAGTGTAACTTTTGGAGTGCGATCGCTTCGTCTGGGTGCTGCTAGTGTATTACCAGGCTCAATTGCTCGTCGCATTGAACCTCAATTATTGCAGTTATTGAGTCAGCAAGTTAAAAACGGTGTAATTTTAATTGCTGGTACTAATGGCAAAACTACGACATCGCTACTTTTATGTGAGATACTGCAACGTCAAGGCTACCGCGTAGCGCATAATTCTACAGGTGCAAATCTGGAAAATGGCTTGATGACGGCGTTGATGGAAAACTCCAACTTGGTAGGTAAGCTGGATGTTGATTACGCCATTTTAGAAGTGGATGAGAATATTGTGCCTCTTGTTTTGGCACCAATTCAACCAAAGCTGATTCTTTGTTTAAATTTGTTCCGCGACCAACTTGACAGATATGGAGAAGTTGATACTATTAGTAAGCGTTGGACAAAGGCGATCGCTACTTTACCTTCTTCAACTATCGTTGTCGCTAACGCTGACGATCCAACAATCTGCTATCTTGGTCAACAATTATCTCAGCAAAAAGTCTCATTCTTTGGTTTGAATGAACCAGAAAACTATCTCGAAGCAATTCCCCATGCTGTTGATTCTATTTATTGTCCCAAATGCGGGCACGCTTTAGACTACAAAGGAGTTTATTTATCCCATATGGGCGAATATTCCTGTCCTAGTTGCGGCTTTAGTAGAAGTCAACCAACTCTTGATAGCAGCGAATGGCAGCAAATTCTCGTCGGCTTGTATAACAAATATAATACTCTAGCTGCTGCTACTGCGGCTAAAGAATTAGGTGTTGATGAAGCAATTATCCGCGATGCAATTCCTAATTTTCAAGCTGCTTTTGGTCGTGCCGAAGAATTAAAAATTAATGGCAAAAATGTCAGAATTCTCTTATCCAAAAATCCTGTAGGCACAAATGAAACTATTCGCGTAGTCACTCAAAGCAGTGATAAAACAACTTTGCTAGTGTTGAATGATAAAGTTCAAGATGGCGAAGATGTTTCCTGGATTTGGGATGTCGATACAGAGAAATTGGTAGAACGTGGAGGTACTTTGATAGTTAGTGGCGATCGCGCTTATGATATGGCGTTACGTCTTCGCTACAGCGAATCTTCTCCCCAAAGCAATTTTAATCTAATTGTGGAAGAAAATTTGCGTCAGGCTATCAATACTGCTTTAGAACGCACGCCACTTAACGAAACTTTACATATTTTACCTACTTATACAGCCATGCTAGATGTGCGAGAAGCGCTGACGGGTAGGAAGATTCGATAATTTGGGACTAGGGCGTGTTTTCAAACTCGTTGTATCCTACAAAATAGGCGATCGCATATGGGGTGTGTTGATGAATCGAGGAGACTTGAGTAATGAACAGTGGGAGAAGTTAAAATTGCTACTTCCATCTACCAAACCCCGAACGGGTAAGCCCAATAACGATCACCGCACAGTGATCAATGGAATCCTATGGATACTAAGAACTGGGGCACCGTGGCGGGATATGCCGGAACGGTATGGAAAGTGGGAGAGTATAGCAACAAGGTTTTATCGGTGGCAAAAAGCAGGAATTTGGAACCAAATCTTAAAACATCTGCAAGCGATCGCTGATGAACAAGGAAAACTTGATTGGGAAGTTCATTATGTCGATGGAACAGTAATCCGCGCCCGTTGACTCACGCCGCAGGTGGAAAAAAGGGGGCGTTCGCGTAGCGTCTCGAAGAGAAGAAGATGAGAAACTAGGTCGTTCTCGTGGTGGCTTCAGTACAAAAATACACATACGTTGTGAAGGCAAAGGTAAGCCGATGACTTTTATTCTCAGTCCTGGTCATCGTAATGAATCTATTTTTCTGGAACAATTGATGGAACAAGGTGAAGTCAAACGTTCTGGGCGAGGTCGTCCACGTTTACGCCCTTTACGATTAGTTGGAGACAAAGGTTACACAGGTCGGAGAATCCGTAATTACTTACGCCGCCGTGGTATCCGTCTCACCATCCCAAGACTCTCCAACGAACCACGTCGCGGTCCGTTTAGCCGTGAAATCTACCGTCAACGCAACGTTGTTGAGCGGGCTATCAACCGAATCAAACAATTTCGCCGCATCGCCACCCGATATGAAAAACTTGCGGCCAATTATACAGCCATGATAACGATCGCCTCCATTATTTTGTGGTTATAGTTTGAAAACACGCCCTAGTACAGGGTGGCGGAAATAGACCGACCATTAAATAGCCAGCACCTTACCCTTATAAGTCCATTTGAAAGGTTTAGCCATCGTTCGATTGAAGTAATCAA
>NZ_JBPAOH010000203.1:0-10906 GCF_050875635.1 Tolypothrix sp. VBCCA 56010 | reverse complement strand
AAAATATATTTTGAATGTCTGCAATCGATTTTTTCTCAATCCAAGTTGCAACTAAACCAAAGTATCCCCGGAAATTATTGTTAACGGCTCTACCCAATCTGCCGTTACTTCCAGTGCTTAAAGAATCTGTATTGGTGTTCGCACCAATTTTTACCCCATTGTTCCAAATTTCTTTACCTCTACTGTTGTTGCTAACTATCCAAATAGTAGATTTAAAACCATTGGTGTAACCCTCATTTGAAATACCTGCCGGATGGGAGTCCTAGAGATTATATCAATTTTCGCGCTCGGACTCGTAAGGCGGCACCGGACGGAAAACGTCAAACCCGCATCTGTATTTGTACATGCAGTTTTGAGAGAGTCATTGCTTTACTACAAGCCAAAGTCAAATTCAAGAAAGGATGTTTTGCGATCGCACACAAGATAAACCAATAACCCTAAGGTGGGCTGACATGATTCTCCGCGCAGCCGTTGAAAAAGCCGATCTTGCCGCCAAGGGCATCTCGACTCACAGCACCCGCCGGAGTTTCATAACTGGCGTTGCACCGCAACGGAACTGACTTGTACACCATCTTTGAAAATTACTCCTCACAAAGATTTTAAGGCTTTAGAGCGTTATGTGGAAATCGAAGCGCGATCGTCCGTCGCACTGCCTATAAGTTTTTTGAAAAAAAACTTCTCCCTTGTTCCAAAGGAACAAGGCAATTGTGCGAAGCACAATTGGGCTGTAGGACGCGCTACGCGATCGCGTCAAGGGGGCTATAGCTGCTTTATGAATAAACTGTTTTTAAGCATAGAGGACTTTTACGACAAGCTACAACAGGGAGAATTTGACGAACCGCTCGCACTAGTAAAACCAACCAGCTAAGACTGGCGGGAAATCCGGTTAAATCTGGTTGGTTAATTACAGTGTCTCATTCGCTGTCAAACACCAAAACCGAGGGGAGATAGCAGCCCCCTTATCCCAAAGACCTGCTGTGGTGGGAGATGGCGACAAACCAAGCCGCGAAACGTTATTCAAACTTCGTGCTGTTACTGTGCTGTAGCTACAGTCTGTAAAAAACCTATCTTTGGGCAGAATGCCCCAAGCCTTCATCCTATAAGTGGCGGGTGTAAGTGCGTGGCAACGTAGACTGCACGGGCAAGGCGGGAATAAGACCTGGGTGAAAATCCCTACGAGGTTAGTCGTTGGGGTAGTGTCTCGACGAACAGTTTCACACGCCTTTGTGTGTGTGTCTTTACACGATAGTAAGAAGTCTTTGAAGAGCGATCGCGCTTACTGAGTCGCATTTATCCGTTTGAGGCTTTTTTAAGTGCTGAGGGGAAACCATTGATTGAATATGAAGTGAAGGAGGTTAAGAAAGTCGAGAACGAGCGCCGCGACGGGGTGAACATAATTAAGCGATCGCCCGGAGATATCAAACGGACCAAGCGCAACCGCTCTCGCGATGCATTTAAAATGCGGATCAAGATGGGGACAGTGCTGGAACAATCGGGTGACGAATTGGTAGAAAAAGCCTCAGGTGGGCGCGCTGTGTCGAATGGCTTTATGGCAGTATGTTTTGTGCCAAGTTGAGACTGGGAAGCTAAAGCCCAATTTAGTCACAAAGCGACTTTTAGACTACAAAAACGCTTTGAAGAATCTCACAACCCCTCAAGGCAAGCAGCTACTAAATGGCAAGCACTTGCAGGGTAAACTTATGGCGAAAGTTGCAAATATGCTTTTTGATGAATTGGTCAAAGCACTAGCACATACAACGCTCCTAGAGTGAAGCAATGGTTAATCAAACATACACGGCTGATGTTTTAGTTGTCGGTGGGGGAACCGGCGGAACTGCTGCTGCAATCCAAGCAGCACGAAGAAATGTAAAAACTATCCTGGTGAGCGAATTTCCTTGGTTGGGGGGAATGCTGACTTCAGCCGGGGTATCTGCACCCGATGGTAATGAATTAGAAGCATTTCAGACAGGTTTATGGGGTGAATTTTTGCGAGAATTGCGTTCTCGACAGCCAGGAGGACTAGACAATAGTTGGGTAAGCTTTTTTAGTTACGATCCGCGCATTGGGGCGGCGATTTTTGCCGATTGGGTGCGAGAATTACCAAATCTGCATTGGATTGCTGGCAAAGTTCCCTTAGAAGTTTTGCGACAAGGAGATTGTGTTACTGGGGTTCGCTTTGCTGATTTTACTGTCAAAGCTAAGATTATTCTCGACGGTACAGAATTAGGAGATTTATTGGCTTTGGCGGAGATACCTTATCGCTGGGGTTGGGAATTGCAATCTGAATGGGCAGAACCAAGCGCCCCAGCAAATTATAATTATATCACAAAAAAATATCCGGTGCAAGCGCCGACTTGGGTTGTGATGATGCAAGATTTTGGTGAAGAAGTCGCTCCAGAAATTGCCGGTGCACCCAATGAAGATTTATCAATGTTTGCAGGCGCTTGGGATGATTATGGTGCCGAGAAGTTTTTGAATTACGGACGCTTACCGGGGGGGCTGTTGATGATGAATTGGCCCATCTGTGGCAATGACTACGGTAAAGAAGTCGGGCGTTTGATAGAAAAAGAGACATCAAGAAGTGAGTTTTTACAAGAATGTCGCTGGCACAGCCAAAATTTTGCCCATTTTATCCAAAATCAGCTAGGTCATCGCTACGGCTTGGCAGAACAAGTTTTTCCCGAATACCGAAATTCCAGCACGGCTTACGCCCTACATCCCTACTACCGGGAAAGCCGCCGTTTGGTGGGACTAACTACTGTGCGAGAACAGGATATTTTGCCGATCGCTTTTGGTAGAGTAGCATCCTTAAATATCGAAGCGATCGCCATTGGTAATTACGCCAATGACCACCATTATCCCGGAGTCAACTACCAGCTACAACCCAAATCTATCCGCTGGGGGGGACGTTGGACAGGAACTCCCTTTACAATTCCTTACCGTTGTCTAATTCCTGCCCAAACGGATGGTTTATTGGTGTGTGAAAAAAATATCTCTGTATCGCATATCACTAATGGCGCAACGAGATTGCAACCTGTGGTGATGGGCATCGGTCAAGCGGCAGGAATGGCAGCTGCTATGTGCGTTGAGTTGAACATTCAGCCGAGAGATTTACCTGTGAGAATGCTGCAAAATGCTTTGTTGCAAGACTTACATTCTCCGGCTACAATCGTTCCATTATTCAATTTACCGCCCGATCATCCGGAATGGCTGGACTGGCAACTGTATTACTTAGACAACCCAGATGCTTATCCAGCTACTGGAAATTGTCCCATTTCATCTAATATTAAGTACAATTACTTGGAAAATAAATACGTACAATCACTTAATAAAGAATATTTCCGGGGCATCTTCCATCGCCTAGATCGGCAAGATTACAGATTTAGCATCACCACAGCAACTCAAAACCAATTGCCTTTACCAATTGTGACCTTGCGATCGCATATAGACGAGCAACTGCAAAATTTTGTTGATAAGCAACCGCTACAAATTTGCGGTTCCTGGAATCGTGCTGGTAATTGGTTATTAGTTGAACATATTGAAAAATAATCATGGCATTTTTTTCAGTCAAAAACGTTGCTTTTGTCAAAATGTCCGGACGCAGAAAAAAAAACTAAGTATAAGTGAAGTGGAGAGTTCCAAAATAGACACTTGTTATGCGTGCAACTATTTCACTTCTAATTACTAGCTTAGTATTCGGCTCCTTAGCTTTTAACTGTCAAGCGATGGCAAATCGCTTATCTAATCTGTTCCTATCCTATGATGATTCAGAACAATTTATATCGGTGAAACCCAAGCCCAAACCCAGAACTAACCAACCAGAGCAGCCAATACCTCATCGGGGTAGCGGACGCAGAGAGTTAATGCAATATGTCGGTCAGACATATCCTGCTGTTTAACAACTATAAGGGAAGGTAACTTGTTAAAGCGACAATTTTCTTGTAGCAAGAAAATCTTCATCGAGTTAAACAGGGTGTTATGTCAAAATATTTGATACATACACCCTTAGTACATATATAGCAGTAGAGATACAAAAACGGGCAGCGATCGCTCAGTACTTCGTCAGTAAGCTTCTGTATACATACGAGAGTCGTAAACCTTGCCTGAAAACGCGAAGCAACCTAGCTTCACGGCAAGACAGCATCAAAAGTTTTTCAATTACAACAATAATCGAAAAATTCCCAGCTCAACTTCAACTTATCTAGAAACGAATCTCATTAAAACTATCAGTTAAGCTTTAGTAGCTCGAGCTGCTTTGATATTTGCAATGTTGTTCGTTCTAGAAAATACCATTTCACGATCGCAACACATATAAATATAGAGACGTAGCATTGCTACGTCTCTACAAAAACCCTGCAAGGATTGTTTTATGATTGCTTAGTCTTTTCTGTGCCCTTAATGCCGTTAAGGAACATCGGCACGAATTTATCCATAAACGCTTGTGGATCGCGCTGCCAAGCCTTTTGTGCCGCCATAATTCTGGTAAACTGCAAGTCAGGTGCTAACAAAGTCTGCGGTAAGCGCTCCATTAAATACTGGGGACGTTCCCAAACAGGCATTGTGTTTGCCACTTCTACCAAGTTGGCAACTCGGCGCAATTCCGCTCCTAAGGTGATATCCATTCCGGATTCAAACGCTGCTTGTTCAATTGCTGCATATTTCCGCTTTGCCTTTTCCACCTGTTGTTGATGTTCTGGACTCTTGCGGGCAATTTCTGCTAACCAACGATTACCCCAGCGGACGTGTCCTGCTTCTTCTGGCAGGATTTTCTCAATCGTTTCCCGAATTTTAATATTTTCTTCGGTTTGCGGTGCTTGCTTGAGAGCGTAAATGTGTGCTGAGAAATATTCGCAACCTCGTTTTTCAGTGACATTAATCGCTGCGAGGGAAGAAATCAGAAAATCATCAAGGTCTTTAACTGGATCTTTTTGGTCGCTGTCTAAGAGCCTTTCAAATTCGTTGATGTAGGATGAACCAGGGGGAGTTCCCACATCACTTTTCAACTCCACCAACAAATCAGTTAGCCACATGGCGTGACGAGCTTCATCTGAGATATGATGTGATAAATCTCGGACTAATTCTGGTGGTTTGCCGTTAAGTAGTTCAATTAAATCAGTAAGGTCTTTGCAGCTGCGTTGTTCGCTGTAACGGTAGCGGTTGAGGGTGATTAAATGAATTTCGCGATCGCTCACTACCCGATTTAAGATATCTCTCGCACCCAAAGCATTCTGAAATTTACGTGGGTAAGCAACAGTCATAGTTTTTATAGAGTTTTGTAAACCGCTATTTTTGATAGTAGCTTAGTACTAGCTCGGTTGATCATTATAACGTGTAGCGATCGCCCTACCTTTATTGGTGGAAAAACGTAGAGCGATCGCGCGTGCTGCAAATATCCGCAAAAATGTTATGCTGGCTTGCGAGCAATCAAATACTTACTCATAAAGTGGACTTGCATCTCAATATTCTCAAAACCCGCTTTTTCTAAACGCTCCACCAGATTATCTGTGGTGTAATTCTTGTAGTAAGGTTCGTGGAAAGTTTCATGGAAGTTTTCCATGATTGGTTCCATTTCCGGAGAATCGCTCATCTGAATTGAATCACAGATAATAAACACCCCACCTGGTTTTGTCACCCGGAAGCATTCCTCAATTACCCGCTGACGTACCGTCGGGGGTAACTCATGGAAAAGGAAAACAGAAGTGACAGCATGGAAATAGTTATCTAAATAAGGTAACTCTTCCGCATTAGCTTGTAAGAGTTGCGGTAACTCCCCTGGTATTTGGGATAACAGTTCTATAGCCTTACGCAAATAAGCCGGCGATAAATCTGTACCATACAAAGACGCTTGAGACAAAGCAGCGCGAATCAACTTTATGGTGCGACCTGTACCACAAGCTACATCTAAAATACGTATTTGCCGAGGTGACACATCACTAAAAACTTTTAGCCCTTCCTTCAAAGGAGCGAGAATCCGGCGTCGCATCGCATCCGCAGAGCCACCAAAGAGAATTTCTACCTGCAAATCATACAAATTAGCTGAGTAATCACTCAAGTAGCCGTCAGTTTGGTGATGGAAGTTCTGCACATAATAGCTGGGATAACCCTCAATATCTACATTTTGGGAAAATTCTTGATATTTCTTTTGGTTACCCCGCTCCCAAATTTGGGGTAAATCTAACCACACAGCTGGATAGTAGCGGAAAAAGTCCAACCACGGGTTATCAAATAGTAAGCTTGTAGGATACATCCCCCGTTCAGCATCTTCCCAATCAACTTCAAGTAAGTTATTTAGCCTTTGTTGAACTTTGAATAAAAGCTCAGTTGGGATGGGTTTGGTCTGGTGCTGACTGGGAGAAATGAGATTCATTAAGCGTGTGCTTAAAATTTTGTGTGCCAGACCAAAGTAATTTTTACCTTGCTGAAAAGTCTGATAAGTCAGTTTGGTCAAAGTGTCAGACATGAGTGAGAATGGCTGGAATTATTTTACCTGTAGTACTTTGTTGTAAATAATTGTAAAAATTTTCTCATCAATCTTCAGAAAGATGCGGACTAAAGGATGAAGTGTCAAGTCTGAAGTCTGAAGTCAATCTGAGCGGATTATTTGATCGCGAAGCTTTTAGCCGTTCACCCTAGAAGGGTGTCGGGCTTCGTAGTGGCATTACTTTACCTCCTAAATATTAAGTTTTATTGCAAACAGGCATTTTGTAACTTTGGTTACAGATTTTCTTGATATAGTAGTAACGTAGATGAAAAACGAATCTATAAATCATTAAAACAATAAAGAGGAATTTGATATGTCTACCCAAGAAAAAGCGCGTGCTTTGATGATGCGTCATTACCAGCTGGTCAAGAATCGTCAACAATCGATGCTGGAACGTGTTGGTGAAGAACTTGGTCTTCCTGCTGGCGAAGCATCCCACTACTGGAACCCGATTCAAGGCAAAATAGAACCTACCGTTCGCATGACTTACGATCGCAGCAATGCCACAATGAGCTAGGGACTGGGGACTGGGGACTGGGGACTAGAAATGAAAATAACCCTGACAGCTAATCAAAAAAAAGCCACCTTTAGCGGTGGCTTAATTATGTTCTCAAATATCGTATTTAGGCTGACTGAGGATTGCTATTTTAAACAACTTATCCCTAGTCCCTAGTCCCTAGACCCTAGTCCCTAGTCCCTAGAATTTAACAATCGTAGTAAAGACCAAATTCGTAAGGATGAGGACGCAGACGCATTGGGTTAACTTCGTTATCTAACTTGTAAGAAATCCAAGTTTGAATGAAGTCTTCAGTAAACACACCTGGTTCTGTTAAGAAAGCATGATCGTTTTCTAATGCTTCCAAAGCCAATTCTAAAGAACCGGGTGTAGAAGGAACCTTAGCCAGTTCTTCTGGCGAAAGTTCGTAGATATTCTTATCTAGAGGTTCACCTGGATCGATTTTGTTCTTGATACCATCTAAACCAGCACAAAGCATCGCAGCGAATGCCAAGTAAGGATTAGAAGTCGCATCCGGACAACGGAATTCTAAGCGTTTTGCTTTGGGGTTATTGCCGGCAAGAGGAATACGGATAGAAGCTGAACGATTACCTTGGGAATAAGCTAAGTTTACAGGTGCTTCATAACCAGGTACTAAGCGCTTGTAAGAGTTTGTGGTGGGGTTGGTAATTGCCAACAGTGCGGGTGCGTGTCTGAGGATACCACCTATGTAATGCAGCGCGATTTCGCTCAAACCAGCGTATTTATCGCCTGCAAATAAAGGTTGACCGTCTTTCCAGATAGATTGGTGACAGTGCATCCCAGAACCGTTATCGCCGAAGATTGGCTTGGGCATGAAGGTAACGGTTTTGCCGTATTTCTTGGCAACGTTCTTGATGACATATTTGTAAGTCATCAGCCAGTCAGCAGCTTCGATTAATTTACCAAAGCGGAAACCGAGTTCGCATTGTCCACCGCTTGCGACTTCGTGGTGCTGTTTTTCAATGGGTACGCCGCATTTTGCCATTGTCAGCAGCATTTCTGTGCGGATGTCTTGGAAAGTGTCGGTGGGGGGAACTGGAAAGTAACCTTCTTTGAAGCGCGGTTTATAGCCGAGGTTGGGACCTTCTTCTCTACCGGAATTCCAACGACCTTCTACAGAGTCTACATAATAGTAGCCGGAGTTAGCGTTTTGGTCAAAGCGGACATCATCAAAGATGAAAAATTCAGCTTCTGGACCAAAGAAAACAGTGTCACCAATGCCCGAAGAAACCACGTAGTCTACTGCTTTTTGGGCAATAACGCGGGGACAGCGATTGTAAGGTTCACCTGTACGCGGTTCTTGGATGCTACAAATTATACTCAGTGTTGGCTCTGCCATGAACGGATCGATCCAGGCTGTGTTCGGGTCGAGAACCATTGCCATGTCTGATTCGTTGATCGCTTTCCAACCCCGAATACTCGAACCGTCGAAAGGTACACCCTCAGAAAATGAACTCTCATCAATTTGGTTATGAAACACCGTGAGGTGCTGCCAAGTTCCTGGCGTATCGATGAATTTCAGATCGATCATCTGAATGTTGTTGTCCTGAATCATCTTCAAGACTTCTTGTGGGGTTGTCATGGTTACTCCTTGTATGCTTATTTACTAAGGTAGAACTGAAATTTTCAATGCATTCTGACCCTGCTTGGTGAAACCAAATTGTGAGATACCTGGAATATCCTAAAGATAGGACATTAGGTAATTTTGTTGCATAAGCTACAAAAACTCATGATTAAAGTTTATATTTACCTTTGCTTAACCAGTTTCACAAAACTTAACAGTTCATTTCACAGGGTCAACTTTGACATAGAATCCTTTAAGTAGCTGATGGATTACTTTTTGTGCTGAGACTTTTGCCGTAGCACAAAAAATTTATAGGCGCATAAAAGCAGCCAGATAAATATCAAACCATAAATAGGATTGATTGGAGAAAAAGGAATGCGGGATGCAGTAACAAGTTTAATTAAGAATTATGACGTAGCTGGACGGTATTTTGACCGGAATGCGATCGACAGTCTCAAGTCTTACTTTGAAAGTGGTACAGCACGAGTACAAGCAGCTGGGGCAATTAATTCTAATGCGGCGTCGGTTGTCAAACAGGCTGGTTCTCAGTTATTTGAAGAACAGCCGGAGTTGATTCGCCCCGGTGGAAATGCTTACACTACTCGTCGCTATGCGGCTTGTCTGCGGGATATGGATTACTATTTGCGCTACGCTACTTATGCGCTGGTTGCTGGTAGTATGGATGTTCTAGATGAGCGGGTGCTGCAAGGGCTGCGGGAAACTTACAATTCTTTGGGTGTGCCTATTGGTCCGACGGTTCGCGGTATCCAGATTATGAAGGATATTATTAAGGAGCAAGTGGCGGCGGCTGGTGTTACCAATACTGCTTTTTTGGATGAGCCTTTTGATTATATGACGCGGGAGTTGAGCGAGCAGGATATTTAGTTTTTATTCGGGGTTCGCCTCAGAAGATAAAATAGAGCGAGTTTCTTTTGGAGACTCGCTTTTTTACGAACCGCGAAGGCGCGAAGGACACGAAGGAAGAAAAAAGACTCCTGATGCGAATAACTCTTTCCTTGGCTTCCTTGGTGTCTTGGCGGTTCGTTTTAGGTATTCTTTTATCGGGAAGGGAGTAGTTGGTTAAGCAGCGATTGGATATGTTATTGGTGGAGTTAAATTTGTGTACTTCCCGCGCTTTGGCGCAACGGTTGATTCAAGCGGGGGAGGTGACTGTTAATCAACAGGTTGTGGATAAGGCGGGGACGGTGGTTGATGTCGCGGCAGATATTAGGATTAAGGAGCGATCGCGTTTTGTCTCTCGTGGCGGTGAGAAGTTGGCGAAGGCTTTAGAATTTTTTAATATTTCTGTGTCAGGACGGGTTTGTTTGGATGGCGGTATTTCGACGGGAGGCTTTACTGATTGTCTTTTGCAAGCTGGGGCAAAGCTAGTTTACGGGGTTGATGTGGGTTACGGTCAAGTTGATTGGGGTTTGCGAAATGATTCGCGGGTGGTTTTGCGGGAACGCACTAATTTACGACAACTGCAACCGCATGAGTTATATGGTGAGGCACAAAAAGCTGATTTGGCGGTGGTGGATGTTTCGTTTATTTCTCTAACCAAGATTTTGCCTGCTTTGTGGGAGTTAACTCAATCTCGCCGAGAAGCAGTTTTACTGGTGAAGCCACAATTTGAGGTTGGGAAGTCCCGTGTGGGGAAAAAAGGCGTTGTTCGTGATTCTGGCGACCAAGCTGATGCAATTTTTCAGGTTTTGCAAGCTGCTCAAAATATAGGATGGAAGTACAAGGGTTTAACTTGGTCGCCGATCGCTGGTCCTGCTGGGAATATTGAATATCTTTTGTGGCTGGATATGGAAAGCGAAACACCACCGCCTGATTTAGAAGCTGTTCAGCAAGTTACAAAGTCTGCTGTTGCTGAATTGAGGGGCTAGGGATTAAACGTCGTAGATTAAACACTCTACTGCTTCTGGATTGCTATCGCAGTAGTTTTCTAAAGAAGATTTGCCTTTTGTTTTTTGGTTTTTGTGAGATTTCTCTGCTTGCAATTCTTCGACGATATCCCAAGCTACAGCGCAGTTAGCAGAATTGCTACCGTTTAAATCGCAGGTTTCACGGGCTTCTGTAATTGCGTCATAAATTGCTTCGTCTATAGTTTTGGTTTGATTCTTGACGGATTCAACAGCAGCCTGGACTACGTTTGAGATGTCAGCCATGATACTTACCTTTGTGTGTTGGTTTATAAATCGACTGCGAGCTTCTGAATTATTTCAGGTGCTTAATTTCTAGTTTAGACGTGCCTCACATAAAATGCCGGTAGGAAAACCGTCCATGCATTTCGGAAAGGTGAGGGGGGAGGGGGGAGGGG